>DASZRH010000026.1:0-2581 GCA_035549275.1 Minisyncoccota bacterium
GATGGGCACATGCACGAATACGTTTCAGGGGGAGTTCAAGAGACAATCACGATTGCTCAAACATATGCCCAGACTGTAATTGAAGAATCAGCGCAGGGGCCGCGGATTGTGGCTTTGGAGGGGGAATTAGGTGCAGGCAAAACGACCTTCGTGCAGGCTTTTGCAGCTGCGCTCGGTGTGGCCGAGAAACTGAAAAGCCCAACATTTACCATTTTTAAAAAATATAAAATTGATGCCGGTCCGTTTGCGTCCTTATATCACATTGACTGCTATCGCTTGAAAGATTCAAATGATTTGAAAGCGCTGGGAATCCAAGAAATTCTTTGCCAACCCGATGCAATTATCCTGATCGAGTGGGCCGAGCGAGTGGCGGACATTTTGCCGGCGAAACGAACAACAATCCATATTGATCATGTGGCGGAACAAAAACGAAGAATCACTATTTCATGAAAAAACTTGTTCTCATTGATGGCCACGCGCTGGTGCATCGGGCATTTCACGCGCTGCCGCCGCTGGCTACGTCCAGCGGCGTGCCGACGAATGCCATTTTTGGCTTCATGTCGGTGCTGATTAAGATGATCAAAGATGTACGGCCGGAATATATCGCTGCGGCATTTGATTTGGCGGGACCGACGTTTCGCCATGAAGAATTTGCCGAATACAAAAGCCATCGGGTTAAAGCCCCCGACGAATTGCATGCCCAGGTTCCATACATCAAGGAACTTTTAACTGCCTTCGGGGTTCCTATTTTTGAAAAAGCGGGATTTGAGGCTGATGATGTCATTGGTGCGTTAACGGAACAGGCGAAGGAACACAAAGATGTCCAAACGATCATTATGACCGGCGATTTGGATACGTTGCAGCTAGTTGAAGGCAAGAAGGTCGTTGTCTGGACGCTGCGCAAGGGCGTCACCGATACGATGACGTACGACGAGTCGGAAGTCGAAAAACGCTACGGTTTGTCGCCGGAGCAGCTGGTTGATTTCAAGGGCTTGAAGGGCGATCCATCGGATAACATTCCCGGCGTACCGGGTATCGGTGAGAAGACGGCATCAGCTTTGATTAAGGAATTCGGCAGTCTTGATGATTTGTATCGGACGCTTGAGAAAAAAGGTAAGAAACCCAAAATATTGACCGAAAAGTTAAGTCAGAAACTAATTGAGAATAAGGATCAGGCGTTTTTTTCAAAAAAACTGGCGACGATTATTCGCGACGTGGATATCAATTTTTCGCTTGTTGATGCTCAATGGCGAACTCATTTGGATCGCTCCAAACTCGAAGGGATGCTAAAGGATTTGGCGTTGTACAGCACCGTGAAGCGGCTGGGGGAGATCGAGGAGACCAGCGCTCAAACAGGGTCGCCGGCGCAGCCGGCGACCCTGTTTGAGGCTGCCGTGCCCTCAACGCTGATTGCCGATGAACGTGAAATTCTGGCCCACCTCAGGGCTCTCAAAAAGGCCCGGGAAATTGTTTTTGACATAACTCAAGAAGTGATCGTGATCGCCGCCATCTCTGAAAACGCGATCGCGTTTTCAGAGATGGCGGCGGCTGACTCGGCCATTGCCGCCGTACTGACCGAGATTTTGACTGATCCCAGCATTACCAAAACTGTTTATGATACCAAGGCGATCGTTCGCTGGGGTTTGAAACACGGCTGTATGCCGGTCGGATTTGCTTTCGATGTGAAACTTGCGGCCTACGTCCTGAATTCCGATACCCGTGATTATGCTTTAGAGCGATTGTATTTCACCGAATTTAATCAGGATGTTTCGGGCGGCTTTGCCGCCCGAGCCGATCAGCTCGCTAAACTTGCTCAGCGCTATCGAGAACGCCTTAAAAATCTTCAGATGGCCCCCGTATTAATGGATATCGAACTGCCACTGTCGCCGGTGCTGGCTCGCATGGAGGCCCTCGGAATCCTCGTAGATGAGAAGATTGCCGCCGGTCTGGGTACCAAAATTGCCGCCGAAATCTCGATTCTGGAAACCCAGATTCATGATATGGCCGGGTCTGCATTCAATATCAATTCGCCCCAACAGCTTTCGGGAATATTATTTGACACGCTTGGTTTGCGCGGAAAAGTTAAGAAAACCGGCAAGGGCGCCAAATCCACGGCTGCCGGCGAACTGGAAAAGCTTGTTGATGAACACCCAATCGTAGCTTTGATCTTAAAATACCGGGAACTACAGAAGTTAAAAACTACGTACATTGACCCATTGCCGTCGCTGATTGATCCGGCCGACCATCGCATTCACACGACCTATAATCAAACCGGTGCGACGACGGGCCGTCTGTCGAGTCAGGATCCAAACCTTCAAAATATTCCGATTCGGACCGAACTGGGCCAAGAGTTCCGCAAAGCATTCGTTGCTCGGCCGGGCTGGAAATTAGTTTCCTGCGATTATTCCCAGCTCGAATTACGCATTGCTGCTCATATTTCCGGCGACAAGGAGATGACCGAGGCATTCCAACGGGGGGAGGATATTCACACGCGTACCGCCGCCGACGTGTTCCGCGTTAAGCCCGAGCTGGTCACCAAAGAAATGCGCCGCCAGGCGAAAGTATTAAATTTCGGCGTATT
>DASZRH010000027.1:0-8375 GCA_035549275.1 Minisyncoccota bacterium
CGGACATAGCGTTCGGTCTTGCCGTAGGCCAGAGATTTTTCGCCGCCGGAGTTGTTAGAGACGATGCCGCCGAGCGCAGCAATGCTGCGCGAGGCGGGATACGACGGGAGTAGCAGCCCCTTTTTGAGCGTTTCTTTTTCAAAATCCCGGTAATAAACGCCGGGTTCGGCGACGGCAAAGCCGTCGCCGATTTCTTTGATATGATTCAAATATCGCGTGCAATCCACGATAATGGACTCATTCAGGGGCCCGCCGGACATATCGGTTCCGGCCGATCGGGCGGTAATCGAAATACTCGGGTCGGACGATTTCTCGGCTTTAGCCCAGCGTACCAGGTGCTGGATGTCCGCACTGTCTTTGGGATAGACAACAACTTCCGGCCGGACCTGAAAAATACTTGCATCGCGGCTATGCGCCGCGATGTCATGCTCATCGGTTACCACGTCTCCCAGAATTACTTTTTTGAGATTTTCAACATTCATTTATAGAAAGTCATCGATCTCTTCGATTTGATTGATCCGGCGCTTATGGCGTTCCTCGCCCGAAAACTCCGTCCCGAGAAATACTTTGACGATCGCCTTGGCGTCTTCTTCGGAAGTAAAATCAGCCGCCAATGCCAGAACATTGATGTCGTCATCGTGCCGCGCGGCTTTGATCTGCTCGCGGTTCATCGCCAGCCCGGCCCGGACGCCGGGAATTTTGTTGGCCACTTCGTCCACGCCCACCCCCGAACCGCAGATGACGATTCCGCGGTCCTCGGGCTCGTGAATCTGTTCGGCCACGCTCTTAGCGAACTGCGGGAAATCATCGGTCTCATCATACTCAAACGCGCCCATGTCTTCATGTTCGATACCCATTTCATCGAAATAATCTTTTAAGGCTTCTTTTAATTTGAATCCGCGGTGATCCGCGCCGATAAATACCATGGTTATTTTTTGTTTAAATATTGAACAGCCGATAAGGCGGCAATGCAGCCTTGGCCGGCGGCAATCACAATTTGTTTGAAGGGGACATTGGTCACATCGCCGGCTGCAAACAATCCAGGGATGTTCGTCTGGCAATTACCGTCAACAGCAATTTCACCAAACTGGTTCTTGGTCGTCTCTGACGGGACAAGCGAGGAATTCGGAACCATACCGATATGCACGAACACGCCGTCGGTTTTTAATTCCTGGATCGCTCCGGCCGCATCTTTGTATTTCAATCCGGTAACGAATTGGTCGCCGACGATCTCGGTCGTTTGGGCATTATAAATAATTTTTACGTTTGGTTTTGCCGCCAGCTTGTCAATCAAGACTTTTTCGCCTTTGAATTCGGGATTTTTGTTAATAACCGTAACTGATGCGGCAATGTCGGCCAGCATCAACGCGGATTCAAGCGCGGAATTACCGCCGCCGATAACGGCCGTTGTTCGGCCGCCGAACAACGGCCCGTCGCATGTCGTACAATACGTCACACCTTTGTTGCGGAATTCTTTCTCGCCGGGTGCGCCCAATTCGCGAGGGTGAACCCCCGTCGCCACGATCACCGCTTTAGCAACATAATCGCAGGTATGCGCGCCATGATCGGGGATAACCTTGTCCATTGCCATCGCTTCTCCATCTGTATTGACCGAAATGCAAAAAGTGCCGTCCGATTGGCGGCTGATCAAAGTAACCGCTACTCCTTCTTCGGGCGTTACATGATTGGCAGCCAGATGAGCCTTAAACTGATCGGTCAGCGAGAGCCCGTCCGTGTGCACCACTCCTGGCCAGTTCTCAATTTCGCCGGATGTCGCCACTTCCCCGCCAAATTCCTTGGTCAGAATCTTAAAATTCAAATTACGCCGGGCCGCATACACGCCCGCCGCAGTCGCCGCCGCCGATCCGCCGATGATAATTAAATCAAATTCTTGCATCTGGATTATTCGAATGAATTAGTATACGATAGAATTATGCTGAACCGAAAGGTTTTCCTTATTATACTCATTCTTGCAAGCTTTGCTATCCACTTTTCGTACTTCGGGCATCCGAATCAAATTGTATTCGATGAGGTCCACTTTGGGAAGTTTATATCTGCCTACTATACACATCAATATTATTTCGATATCCATCCTCCGCTCGGCAAGCTCCTGATCGCCGGTTTCGCCAAGTTATTCCACTTCCAGCCCGATTACAGCTTTGCGACCATCGGCGAAGCGTTTCCGGACCAGATGTACATGATTCTGCGGTTCCTGCCGTCGCTGTTTGGGGCCCTACTGCCGATTATCGTGTTTTTCCTGGCGCTTGAATTAGGTCTGAAGCCACTCTCGGCCTTTGCAGCCGGTATGTTTACAGCTCTGGATAATGCGCTTCTCACTCAATCACGCTACATCCTGCTGGATATGTTTCTGCTGTGCTTCGGCTTTGCCGCCCTTTTGTTTTATTTCCGATACCGCAATGGGAAAGGCGCGGCCTGGAAAAATTTACTCATCATGGCAATTTTGGGCGGCTGCGCCGCGAGCATCAAATGGACCGGCTTGGCCTTTTTGGGACTTGCGGGAGTTATCGAATTAATCCACGTACTGCGTACGCGCGCCTTGGGCGCGCGTACGCTTGGCCGCCTGGTTCTGTACTTCGCCCTTGTTCCTTTCTTTATATATTTTTCAGTTTTTGCCGTTCACTTTTCTTTGCTGACGAAATCCGGCGACGGCGACGCCTTCATGACGCCGGAATTTCGCGCTACGCTCCAAGGTTCAACTGAATACGGCGATCCCGCCGTCCGACCGCTGTCGTTATTCCACAAATTCACCGAACTCAATCACGAGATGTATGAAGCAAATGAAACACTGACCGCCACCCATCCCTACGGCTCGAAATGGTACACGTGGCCGTTTATGATCCGGCCGATTTACTATTGGAACAGCGGCCAGCTGGGAGACCTAGCTTCTCCGCTGGAAGGCAAAATTTACCTCCTCGGCAATCCGCTTGTCTGGTGGGGATCAACTGTCGCTGTGGTCTATGTATTGATTGAATTGTTTTCAGCGAGGCCGCGCAACCGCGGCCTCGCTGCGTTTCTCATTGGCGGCTATGCGCTCAATCTCCTACCCTTCATTGGCATCAGCCGCGTTATGTTTCTCTATCACTATTTCTCCGCCTTGATCTTCGCGATTCTCATGATCGCATACTGTCTGGATCGCATCGACAATGCGCGCTCCGCGCGCATTGTCGTCGGCACTCTTACACTCCTCGCTCTTCTTACTTTCCTCTATTTCGCCCCGCTCTCATACGGCCTGCCGTTATCGCCTCAAGCCTTCGACGGCCGCCTCTGGCTCTCGAGCTGGCTATGACCCAGAAACAAAATAAAAATCTCTTCAAAGGCATCCGCGACACTATTAGCGTTGCCTGGGCGATTGATAAAAAGTTTTTCCTCATCACTGCGCTTCTGATGCTCCTGGGCGGCCTCTTGCCGGTTTTCACAGGATATGCGTCGAAACTTTTCTTGGACAGCATAATTTCGACAGCAGCCGGTGGTATCACAATCGTTACTAGCGCACTTCTGGGAATCCTTGTTTTCCGCTATGCGCTCTACATTATTGTGGAATTTCGGAACGTGTATCTTTACGAATACGTTCAACGTTCCAGCCGCCTGAAAGCTCAAGCGTGGCTTAATCTAACTGCCAGTCAAAAGATCTCCGGACTTGACCTCCAGCATTTCGAGAACCCTGAAACGCAAGACCTTATTTCAAAAATCTGGCGTGATGCTCTCGGAAGAATTATTCCCGCTATCAACAACATTTTTTTCGCCGGCACCTATGCCACAACCCTCATAGGTTCTATATTAGCCCTCCTTTCGTTCAGCTCATGGCTTCCGTTTGTGGCAATCGCCATCACTATCCCGCGATTGATTATTCTCCGTGATCGAGCTGATTTTTCCTGGTCAATTTTCGATCGAACTGCCCCCGAGTCGCGAAAACTTGGTTATTATACCGATCTGACCCAAGACAAGGACGCCGTTATTGAGACAAGAATTTTTGGCACCCAAGGATATTTCCTCAACCAGATAAAAGTAATGCAGGAGAAAATCCTCGGTGAAACCTTGAAGCCGATCCAAAAATACCTGGGAAAAATCTGGATTCCGACCATCATGGAAAACGTGTTCATATTTTTCATAATCTACCTGAAACTTCCAGCAGTTCTTTCGGGCGCCATCTCGATCGGCACGATCACTTTCGTAATTCAAATGCTCAATGAAGTCATCGATAACTCTTCGAATGTTCATTCTCAATTGAGCAATATTTATGAGGATCAATTATATATCGCCAACTATTTTACTTTTATGAATCTCCAGCCGTTGGTTAAAGATAAAGAACCTGGCCATCGCTTCGAAGAAATCAAACCGCCGAAGATTGGATTTCAAAATGTTTCCTTTGAATACCCGAACGGCCCGGCTGTATTGAAAAAGGTATCTTTTTCAATACAGCCGGGCGAACATCTCGCTATTGTCGGCCCCAATGGCGCCGGCAAAACCACGCTTGTCAAAGTCCTCCTCCGTCTTTACGACGTTTCTAAGGGATCCATTCTTATTAATGACGTTGATCTTCGAGATATTCCGCGTACGCATTGGTATGAATTTGTGGGTACTTTGTTCCAATCTTTTCAAAAGTATGCCCTGACGGTCCGCGAAAATATTACCATGAGCTCAAAAGAAAAAGATAACGAAGAAAAAATGAAAAAGGCCGCCCAATTATCGGGCGCCGCAGAATTTATCGAAAAATTTTCCAAAAAATACGAACAACAGCTGGGCCGCCAATTTGACGGTGAAGAATTATCCGTCGGCCAGTGGCAGAAGCTAGCTTTGGCTCGAGCGTTTTATGAAGAAGCACCAGTGCTGATTTTAGATGAACCCACATCGGCTATTGATGCCGAAGCGGAAGCCGAAATCTTTGAAAACCTGAACAATGCATACAAACATAAGACTCTAATCTTCATATCTCACCGTTTCTCAACGGTCCGAAACGCCGACAAAATTATCGTACTCAAGGACGGAGAAATTGTCGAATCAGGCACGCATCAATCGCTCATTGATAACAAGGGTATCTACGCACGCATGTTTCAGAAACAGGCCAAAGGATATATCGACTAAAAAACAAACTCCGTGGAGACAGGAATCGGGAGGAATTCGTGTTTCCACGGAGTTAGCGGGGATTGAGCTACGCTACGGATTGGTCTTGCTGTAGGAAGCTCGACGCGGCGCGCCGTAGGTTTTGCCGATATCTTTCAACATATCGGGCGAGACGGTACCGGAAGCCGCCGGCTGCGCCGGCGGCCGCGGCGACTTCTGCCGTCTCCAGCGTTTGGCGCCCTGGAAACCCAGCATTGCGCCGACCGCGACGGCTGCCGCTGCCACTTTCTTGCTTCGAAGACCGCTCCGCTTTTGATGTGCCATTCGCACCTCCAATGTGCTGCCCAGATTATACCACACTACCCATAAAATAACAAATGCCTACACGAGCTTTAAAACCTTCCACCACGCTTCGATATACTCCGCGCGGCGATTTTGATATTTAAGATAATATGCGTGTTCCCAGACATCAAGGCCGATAAGCGGCATCTGTCCCTTCAGATACGGCGAATCCTGGCGGGAAAATTCCTGCAGCTGCAGCACGCCGGAACCGTCGCGCGACAGCCAGACCCAGCCGGAACCGAACAGTTTGGCTGCCATATCGGTAAATTTCTTTTTAAAATCATCAATCGAGCCGAATGTTTTAGCGATATCAGCCGCCAGTGACTCGTCTTTTGCATTTGCCGGATCAAGAATCCTCCAGAACAGGGTGTGATTGGCATGGCCGCCGCCATGATTGCGGATTGCCGCACGATCGGCGTCTTCCACCTTCAATGAGTCCAAATTCTTGAGCAACTCTTCGACAGGCATATCCTGAAGCTCTGGATATTTCTCAACTGCGGCGTTGAGTTTATCAATATACGCCTGGTGATGCTTGGTGTAGTGAATCTCCATCGTGCGCGCGTCAATATACGGCTCGAGCGCATCATACGCGTACGGTAACTTCGGTAATTCGTATTTCATAAAGTCTTGAAGCGATCAGGGCAAGTGTTTTCCGGATCGCGTTAACTTAGTCCCAGTAATTTATCGATCTTGCCACGATCAAAACCAATGACGATTTTGCCGTCGATATCTATCACCGGCACGCCGAGCTGACCGGACTTGGCGACCATTTCTTTCTGGCGTTCGCGATCGCCGCCGAAACCAACGTTCACATCCTCGAACGGAATATTCTTGGACTTCAAATATTCCTTGGCCATATGGCAGAAATGACAGGACGGGGTTGAGTAGATGGTAATTGAGTGATTCATGAAAGTATTATATCATACCCACGCACGATGCAAGCCCCGAGCTTCAAAATCATCAAAAAAGACTCTAAAACCAAGGCCCGCCTTGGCGTTTTGCGCACGCCGCATGGGATGATACAAACGCCGGCGTACGTGTTTGTGGGGACCTATGGCCGCTTTCTCCACCTTTCCCCTGCAGACTTGAAAAAGACCAAGTCCCAGATATTCATCGCCAACACATTCCATCTCTGGAAAAAAGCCGCCGCATCCAAGCTCAAAGAAGGTTTCATTCATAAATCTTTCGGCATCAAAATTCCCATCATGACCGACAGCGGCGGTTTTCAGGTTCTTTCCCTCGCCTTTGGTGACAAGCATAAGGTCGGCAAATTCATGACGGGTGAGGCAATCATAGATGACAGTTTCCGCCGTACCAAAATCCGGATCACCCAAAAGGGCGTCTACTTCACGTACGACGGCCGCAAAGTTTTTCTCGGCCCCAAATTATCCATGAAACTTCAGCGCCGAATCGGCGCCGATATTATTTTTGCTTTTGATCATATCACCTCTCCGTTGGACGATTTTGCTTACAACAAAAAAGCCCTGGAATTAACCAACAAATGGGCCCGAATCTGCGTTGCCGAACACGCTAAGAATCAAAAGAACAAGCGTGCCAAACAAATGCTCTTCGGTATTGTCCAGGGTGGCATCTATCCAGAACTCCGCGAACAAAGCTCCCGATATATAGGTTCTCTTCCCTTTGACGGCTTTGGCATCGGCGGTTCATACACCAAAAAACAAATCTCGGAAATTCTGCAGTGGGTCATTCCTCATCTGCCCGATGAAAAACCCCGGCATTTGCTTGGCGTCGGTAAAGTTGCGGACGTTTTCGAAGCAATTGATAACGGCATCGATACCTTTGATTGTGTCATCCCAACTCGTGAAGCCCGCCACGGCCGGCTGTATACCCGCAGCGGCCACATGGATATTCGCAAAGGCAAATACGTCGGCGACTCATCGGTCATTGAAGCCGGCTGCCGCTGTCCGACCTGCGCCAAACGCGTCTCGCGGGATACGATTCGCGTCTTAATCAAAAGTGAAGACCGCATCCGCAATGCCCGCGGTCAGCGGTTTTGCCTCATGCACAATATGTGGTTTTTCAATAAGCTGCTTGCAGATATTCGCGCTGCAATCAAAAACGAAACGTATGATACGTTTCGTCATGATGTTCTGAAAGAATTTCATTCTTCCAAACAGAGTTAACGCCTACTTCTGTTCGTGATGATGTTCGGTGTGATGTTCGTGTTTTTCTTCTTTCACCGGTTCAGCAGGCTTCATCATATCCTCGAGACCCTTCATGGTCACCTTCTTGTTTTCCGAGAAGAAATAGATATACAGGATATCAAGAATGCCGAGGGTATTGACCAAGAGCAGCACGACAAACCAGACTTTGTTGCCCAGACGTGCCGATTTCCACAACGCCCAGCCCTTCCAAAACAACGACCATAGAGCCACTGCCGCAAACAGAATACCGAATCCGAACACTGACGGTCCACTGATGAACGAGTGGCCGCCAAAGTTGCCATAGTACATGAAACGGAAAAGCATTCGCAGGCCCATCGCCGCCGCAGGCGGCGATGGGCTAAGAAACGCTTTTTCTAATGGTTTTTAAGACTGCAATATCTTCGATAACTTTATCATGCTCGGTTTCTAATATAAAGTCAACCGCAAAATGCTTCATAAGCTGCATGAACCCTTCCCGGCCGATTTTACCCGCGCCGATGTGATCATGCCGGTCTTTCCGCTCGCCCAGCCCGACTTTGGAATCATTGGCGTGGATCAAACGGATAGATTTTCTGCCGAT
This sequence comes from Minisyncoccota bacterium, assembly GCA_035549275.1. GTDB lineage: Bacteria > Patescibacteriota > Minisyncoccia > 2-02-FULL-40-12 > GWA2-44-9 > 2-01-FULL-49-17. The sequence goes on from DASZRH010000027.1 coordinate 8,170, forward strand.
CGTTTGTTCGATGCTTTTGAGCGTCTTCGCCATCGCATCGGCGGTGCGCATGTCATAGCCGCTGGCAAAAGCATGGGCCGAATCAAAGCACACGCCTGCCGCGCCGCTCGCGGCCATGATCGCGGCGACTTCCTCAAACCGATCGCCGATGACTGCGCCGGCACCGGCCGAAATCTCCAGCAGCAATTCGGCGGATCCCTTGTATC
>DASZRH010000028.1:0-5477 GCA_035549275.1 Minisyncoccota bacterium
AAGACCAACACGGGTTCCTGGACCAAGATTCTCACGGCCACCGATCGCGCGGGCGCGTATGGCGGGACGGCGGTTATCAAGGGACCGGGTTCGGTCGGCATCCGCACCGATTACATGGATGTCTGGTTCGATGATTTCAAAGTGACGGCCCTCTAAAAAATGTAACATTCAGCCCGCCGCGGCGTCCGCCGCGGCGGGCTTTTTGGTTGGTAAGAATGAAAACGTTCGTTCGTTTAGGATCGTGCGCGCAACGCATAAAACTTTGAAACACCCCTTATGGAACAATTATCAGAAAAAACCATTGCCGTCGTCGGCCTCGGCTATGTCGGCCTGCCCCTGGCGGTCTTGGCCGATCAGAAAAAATATTCGGTAATCGGCATTGACAAGAATCTGGCCAAGATCGAATCGCTCCGGCAAGGTGTTATGCCCTTTGAGGACAAGCGCCTTGAAAAGCAGTTCAAGAAAACCAGTATTGCATTCACCGATCAGTTTGAGGAAATCAAACGCACGTCGATTGTCGTTATCTGCGTACCGACGCCAGTGCGCAATGATCATGTGCCGGACCTTGAACCCGTTAAAAGCGCCGCGCGCGGCATTGGGGCTCATCTCCAAAAAGGCCAGCTGGTCATTCTTGAATCCACTGTTAATCCGGGCGTCTGCGAAGAAATTCTGATTCCATTGCTGGAAGAAACTTCAGGTCTTGTTGCTGGCGCCGATTTTCAGGTGGCGCATTGCCCCGAGCGCGTCAACCCCGGCGATCCGAATTGGCATGTCGGTAATATTCCGCGCGTCGTCGGAAGCTACGATGACGGGGGACTGGATCGCGCTTTGCAGTTCTATCGTTCATTGGTGAAAGCCGAAATTTTCCCGATGCATTCCCTGAAGGAAGCCGAAGCCGTCAAGATAGTCGAGAATTCTTTCCGCGATATCAATATCGCGTTCGTGAACGAGCTGGCCATGTCGTTCTCCAAGCTAGGCATTGATGTCGTGAATGTGATTCAGGGAGCTTCGACCAAACCGTTCGCCTTCATGCCGCACTTTCCTTCCTGCGGCGTCGGCGGCCACTGCATTCCCGTCGATCCGTATTATCTGATCGCCTACGCCAAAAAGAACGGCTTCTACCACGATTTCTTGTCGCTGGCGCGGAAGATCAACAACCACATGCCGGAATTTACCGTCGAGCGGTTGGTGTACGGCCTCAATGAAAAGCGGATCGGCATCAAAGGCGCGACGGTCGCAGTGCTCGGCCTGGCCTACAAGCCTAACGTTGACGACTGCCGCGAAAGCCCGTCATTCACGATTATCAAGCATCTGGAATATCATGGCGCGAGCATCCGCACCTTTGATCCCTACGTTCCGAATCTCTCGACCGAACAAACCCTAGAACAGGCGCTGGATGGCGCGGACGCGGCGCTCATTGCCACTGCCCATGATCAGTTCAAAACGCTTCGCCCGGCCGATCTGAACGCGTGCGGCGTCGCGGTCGTCGTGGACGGCTGCAATTGTCTGCCCAAAGACGAATTCCTCAAAGCCAATTTCGTCTATAAGGGTATCGGCCGCTAACTTTATGCATCTATGGTTATCAAACAAACGAAGCAGAAGTTTCTGCGGATCAAAGACGACGTCGGAGGATTCTTTCTCTTCTTCGTCTTGCTCTATCTCATCTCGGTCGTCAAATTAAGTTCGAGCTATGAGGTCAGCCACAGCGTGTTTTTCACGCTCTACAGCGTGCTGATCGGCATGTATATCTTGTCGCGGTTTATCTTCGCGTACTTCCATAAATCCATTCCGTACGACGACAGTTATGAGCCGACAGTCACGTTCGTCGTGCCGGCCAAGAACGAAGAGGATAATATCGCCGAAACGATCCGCCGCTTTAGCCAGGCCAGTTATCCGAAAGAAAAAATGGAAGTCATCGCCATCAACGACGGCTCAACCGATAACACGCTCGGCGAAATGCTGAAGGTCCAGAAAGAAACCGAAGCTCTCGGGATGCGCGTCCAGGTCATTGATTGGAAGGTGAATCGGGGCAAGCGCGACGGTATGGCCGAAGGGGTCAAGCGCGCCCGTCATGAAATTATCATCTTCATTGATTCGGACAGCTTTATTCATTCCGATTGCGTTCGGCATTTGGTTAAATATTTCGCGTATCCCAAAGTCGGCGCCGTATCCGGCCACACCGACGTCCATAATCGCGATACTAATATGCTCACGCGCATGCAGTCTCTCCGCTACTATGTCGCATTCCGGGTCTACAAGTCCGCTGAATCTATTTTTGGCAATGTGACCTGCTGCCCCGGCTGCTGTTCGGCCTACCGCAAGGCGTATCTGGATCCGATCATTGACCAGTGGCTCAATCAGAAATTCATGGGTGTGAAGTGCACCTTCGGCGACGACCGTAGTTTGACGAATTTCATCATTCGCCAGTATGACGCCGTCTATTCGCCTGAAGCGATGGCTTACACGGTCGTGCCCGATACATTTCGGAAATACGTGCGGCAGCAGCAGCGCTGGAAGAAATCGTGGATTCGGGAAACGTTCATTGCCTGTTCGTTTATGTGGCGCCGCAACACGCTCGCCGCAATCTCATTCTACGCGTATATGTTTCTGGCCGTGGCTGCGCCGGTTGTGTTTATCCGCGCGTCCATCTATCATCCGTTCTTTGTGACGCACCGCTGGCCGATCGCATATTTCTCGGGTCTTGGATTAATGCTGTTGTTGCACGGCGTCTACTATCGCAATCAGGTCAAAAAAACCGCTTGGTTCCTGCCGGTTATCACGTTCTGGTTCTATACGATTATGCTCATGTGGCAGCTGCCGTGGGCGTTCGTAACCATGCGCGACACCCGCTGGGGCACTCGCTGATATGTATTACACCAATTTTTCACGCCGCAAGGTATTTCTGTTTTCATCGCTGATCACCGTGTTGTTCGGCGCACTTGCTGTAACCACGTTTTCCTTGGCTGTTCTGCCACAAAAATATGTCTCGACGCAGTGGCTAAAGCACCAGCTGGCGATGGCGACCGACGCTTTTGAGTACCGCCTCAAGTCGCCGGATCAGGGCGGGGTAGTGCTCGCCGCCGCGTCCCTCTTGGGTCTGAACGGCTCGGTGTCGGTTGCCTCGGATTCGTCTCCGGCCCAGGATATTCCAGTTCTTTTGTATCACGGCATCGTGGATAACCCGGATCGGTTCAGTCTGGCGCCCGAAGAATTCTGGGATCAGATGTCCGCGCTCAAGAAAGCCGGCTACCGCACGATTACTCTGCAGGAGTTTGAGGATTTTGTTTCCGGAAAATCCGCGCCCAAGGGCAAAGTATTTCTCCTGACATTTGATGACGGCCGGACGGACAGCTATTATCAGGCTGATCCGGTGCTGCAAGCGCTTGGCTTTCACGCCGTGATGTTTATCGCTACTCAAAGCTCGTTTGTCCGGCCAAATGATTTTGATAGCTATTATCTAAACCAGGAGTCCATTCAGGCGATGGTTGATTCAGGCCGCTGGGATATCGGTTCGCACACGGTGCAGGAAACGGGCGGCTATGTCCCGATCGACGCGGCTGGGACGCAGGGGAATTTCTTGAGCAACAAAAAATGGCTGACTGACGCCGGCCGGCTGGAAACGGACGCAGAATATGCGGCGCGCGTCCAATACGAACTCACGTATTCGAAATCGGAACTCGAACGGCGCCTCGGCATCACTATTACGGCCATGTCGTACCCGTTCAGTGATTTCGGTAATCAATCCATCAACAACCAAGCGTCCGCCGAGGCGGTGATCCGTGCTGCTGTCAAAGACACGTATGACTATGCATTCCGGCAAACGACCGAAAAAACGCCTGATTTCATTTCCAACTATCCTGCCGGCGATCCGCTGCAATTGCGGCGCATTGAGGTGGACACCAGTTGGTCGGGCGATCAGCTGGTGAGCTATCTTCAAACTGTCCGGAGCAAATCCTTGCCGTATGCCGATTCATTTTCGGAAGATACTGGCTGGCTGGATAACTGGGGCGAGGTGGTATTCCAGCCCGGTAGTATCCGGCTGGAGGCCCAGCCGGATACTACCGGCGCCTTCACCTTCCTGGACGGCTCCCAGCCCTGGCAGAATTATTTCTACTCGACGACCGTTGATTGGGACGAAGGCGGCTACGTTTCACTGATCGCTCGCTATCAAAACAGCGGTAACTACATCTCCTGCACGTTCGGCGCCGGCCGCGTCCATATCGACCAAAACATCAACGGCGCGGTGGCCGTTCTGACTGACCAGTATAATTCGATCGATCTGCCGCGAAAAGGCGTACGGCTCTCCATGTACGTGGATGATAACCTGGTGAAATGCTACGAGGGTTCGACGGCCGTGGCTACGGGCTACACGATTTCAACGCTGGATCACGGCGGCGTCGGCGTTCGCGTGTGGGATCCGGACCAGCATGCCGCCGCCGGCTCAATTACGTCAGTTACCGTTATTCCTGCTGAACAGGCGACTGATTTTAAGAACTCCTTGCCGAATTATTGATGAATTCCATTCCACCTATTCCATGGCGCTACGTGGTGCCGATCCTGATCGGCGGGGGATTGTTCATCTATTTCAGCGGGCGCGCGCCGGACGGCGTCGCGCCCGCTGAAATTTCTTCCGCTCTCATCTATACTTTCAACGACGACGGCGTTTTGAATGAAGCCGGCTCCATGAACGCCAGTTCCAGCGCGTATTGGTGGCTGAACTCCGGCGGCTTGCTGACGATCCAGAACGGCGTGGGCCGAACCGTCCACGGCGCGCTGCCCGCCGATGACCGATGGCGCAAAGCATATGCCAAATCCAATCCGACCGACACGGATGACGGCATCCATCCCCAAAATATCTTTCGCCTGGTGACCCGCAGCAAATGGAATAATTTTTCCGCTCACGCTTACTTCATGATCGATGCCTATCAAAACAGCGACAGCCCCCATCGCAATGAATCCAACGGCATTCTCCTCATGAGCCGCTATCAGGACGGCGACAATTTGTATTACGCAGGCATTCGCGTAGATGGCATGGCCGTCATCAAAAAGAAGGTAAGCGGCGTGTATTACACCTTGGCTGAAAAGCCGGTTTTTCCAGGGATATATAATCATGATACGGGTACCAACCTTATTCCCGATCATCGCTGGATCGGCTTGAAATGCGACATCGTGACTATGGATAACGGAAGTGTTAAAATTAATCTTTCTTTGGATGATGGATGGACGGGGACCTGGACGCTGATTCTGGAGGCCTCCGATTCTGGGAGCCTTGGTCCTGCCATCACCGGCAAGGCCTATGCCGGCATCCGTACCGATTTTATGGACGTTTCGTTCGATGATTATGAAATGCAGGAGTTGCAGTGAAATATACGAGAAGCGGGGACGTAAGATATATTAGAGCCCCTCGTCGTTACATAATTATAGCTATGCGGAAAACCAAGACCCAGCGCAAAGTCAAAAAAGTCATGCACGAATAT
>DASZRH010000029.1:0-3286 GCA_035549275.1 Minisyncoccota bacterium
TTGCTTCTGGAATCCGATTCGACCGGCGCCGAAGCGGAAGGCCACTCCCTTTCGGAGCAAGCCATTACCGAAAATCTCGACAAGATTATCCGTGAGGCTTCGGGCATGCTCATCATGGGCACCTTCGCGTCGCTCATTAATCGCGTTCAGCAAATCATTACCATTTCCGAAAAATACGGCCGCAAAGTTGTCTTTGACGGCTACTCGATGAAAACCAACGTCGAGGTCTGCAAAAAACTCGGCTACCTTCGCATGGCGCAAGGCACCCAGATCAGCATGGACCAGATCGACGATTATCCGCGCGAAAAAATCACGGCCGTCGTCACCGGCGCCCAAGGCGAGGACAATGCCGTTCTGATGCGTATTGCCAACGGTGAACACAAGGCCATCCAGATCAAAAAACACGATACGATCGTCTTCTCGTCTTCCGTCATTCCGGGCAATGAGCGCAGCGTTCAATTCCTCAAGGACCAGCTGCTCCGCAACGGTGCGCGCGTGTTCAATTACAAAATGATGGACATCCACGCCGGCGGCCACGGCAATCGCGAAGATTTGCGCAAAATGATCCAGCTCATTCGGCCTAAATTCTTCATGCCGATCCACGGCCAATATTCGATGATGGTCAGCCACGGCTTCATGGCCCAGGAAGAAGGCGTCCCCGAAAAGAACGTCATCATCGCCGACAACGGCTCAATCGTGCACCTTGATCAAGAAAACTGGTGGCTCGATAAAGCCAAAGCACCCTCCGACTACGTCTTTGTGGACGGTCTAGGCATCGGCGACATCGGCAACGTCGTCTTGCGGGACCGCCAGATTCTTTCCGAGGATGGTTTCGTTGTTGTTGTTACCCTTGTAGACCGCAAGACCGGCAAAGTCCGCACCAGTCCCGATATTATTTCCCGCGGCTTCGTGTATTTAAAAGATCACAAGGATTTACTCTTGGCGATGCGCAAGAAAATTCGCTTCATCGTCGAGCACAATACTGCCCAGGGTCGAGACATCAACGATACCTACCTGAAGGACGAACTCCGCAATCAACTAGGCCTGTTCCTCTTTCAAAAGACCGAACGCCGTCCGATGGTCTTGCCCGTCATCATCGAAGTCTAATCCAGCCGACAATAGCTATAACACCCCGCGCGAAGCGCGGGGTGTTATAGCACACCGCAGAATTGCCCTTTTACGGATTTTCCGCTATTCTGTTTTTATGTCTAAGAAGATTTTACTCACTGGCGATCGGCCGACAGGCCCCCTGCACATCGGCCACCTGTTTGGCTCCCTTACCAACCGCGTAGCCATGCAGGATGATTTTGAATCCTACATCATGGTGGCCGATGTCCAGGCTTTAACCGACAATTTCAATAACCCTGACAAAGTCCGGGAAAATGTTTTGGAAGTCGCCATGGATAATCTCGCGGTCGGCGTGGATCCCAAGAAATCAACCCTCTTCATCCAAAGCCAGATTCCCCAGATCGCCGAACTCACGGTCTTTTATTCCAACCTTGTCACCGTAAATACACTCAAGCGCAACCCAACCGTGAAGTCGGAAATCGCCGAAAAGCGCGAACTCTTCGGCGCCGAAGGCGAAAGCGTTACCTACGGCTTTCTCGGCTACCCGGTCAGCCAAGCCGCCGATATTACGATCGTCCGCGCTGACGTCATTCCCGTCGGCGAAGATCAGCTCCCCATGATCGAGCTGACCCGCGAGATCGTCGAACGCTTTCATCGCATCTATCACTGCGATATTTTCCCTCGGCCGGAAGCAAAACTCTCAACCGCGCCACGCATCATCGGCCTAGACGGTTCGGCTAAAATGTCTAAATCTCTCAATAACGCCATATATATCAAAGAAACACCCGAAGAAACCACTGAAAAAATTAAAAGCGCTAAGACTGATTCCGGCTCTTCCGTCTCATACGATCCTGCTTCCCGGCCCGAAATTTCAAATCTGGTCATGATCTACGCTCTCATTCACGGCCGGGAACCCAAAGAAGCCGTCAAAGACTTCACCGGCATGAATTATGTTGCTTTCAAGACCAAAGTGGCGGCCGATCTGAATGCCTATCTGGCCCCCACTCGCGCCCGGCGGCAAGAATTGGAATCCAAGCCTCACTATGTCAAAGAAATCCTCGCCATGGGCCGCGAAAAAACCCTCAAGAAAGCCGAAGAAACGCTCCAGCTTGTCCGCGCCGCGATGAAGATCAACTACTAGTTCTCGATAAGTTTCAACAGCTCTGATTGTTTTTCTTTCAGAATCTGATTGTTCGCCGCCTCGATGAACAATCGAAAAATCGGTTCGGTGTTGGAAGCCCGCAGATTAAACCACCAGTCGGAATATTCGATGCTGACGCCATCCGCTTCGCTGACGTTCCCGTCGGCATATTTTTGTTTCAGCCGGTCAAAGATGATTTTCGCATGAGCTTGATTGTTGAGCGGCACTGAAATTTCGCCGGAACGAGCATACGAAAGCAGCGGCCGGGCCAATTCGGAGAATGGCACCGGCGAGCGATGAGCCAGCACGAGCAGGTACAGCATCGCCAAGACCGCCGATTCGGCATACTGCATGGATTTGAAATAGAAATGGCCGGAGAGTTCGCCGCCGAGGCTCGCATCATAGTCGCGCATGGTTTCTTTGATGAACGTATGGCCGACCCGGGATGGAATCCCTTGCGAGCCCAGCAAGGCTTTGACGCTGCGGGAAACCCGAATGTCATAGACGGTCTTGGGATGGCCGAGAGCGTTGTATAACAGCCCCAGCGTAATATCGGGCCAGATTATCTGGCCAGTTTCATCAACCACTGCCAGCCGATCACCATCACCATCAAATGCAAAACCCAGATGTGCCCCCGAAGCTATTACCTTGGCTTGCAACTGTTGAATATTCTCGGGCCGGGAAACATCCGGCTGATGATTGGGAAAACGTCCATCAATATCGAAAAACAATTCCAATACGTTTATATTTATCTTTTTGAACAGATTCTTCAGCACCACCGGCGTCATGCCATTGGACGCATCCACCACAATCCGCATTCGGCCAAGATCTTCGCCGGCCGCGCCGCTGACTTCGAGCAAAAAATTCACATAATCGTCGCAGAAATCTCTGACTTCGATCGCGCCCGACTGACTGGCCGGCGGCGCGGACGCGTTGAGCAGTTTTTCAATTTTATCCAATCCGGAATCAGCGCCAATCGGCAGGCCCTGCCGGCCGATGATTTTAAAGCCGTTGTATTGAGCGGGGTTATGGGAAGCGGTTAACATAATGCCGCCGTCCGCCGTGCTGTCGCTGACC
>DASZRH010000030.1:0-67254 GCA_035549275.1 Minisyncoccota bacterium
GGCAGCGGATCGAAAAGCGCGGTTGTTTGCATGACGGCGCCGTGCCCATAGGGCGCGGCGCCGCGGTTGATCGCATCCTGCCAAGTTTCCAGCGCGCCTTCCAAGGTCGGCGGCGAACCGATGATCCGAGTGTCTTTCTCGGTAATCAGGCCCGCTTTGTACAAAAACGGCAGGCCGGCAACGTGATCGGAGTGGCTATGGGTCAAGAGGACGGCCCGAAAGGGCCGTCCTGCCCGTACCGCGATCAAATCGCGGTACGGGTTCGAGGCAGCCGACCCGGCTGCCTCGAACCGCTCACATACCCCGAAATCAATGAGAATGTCATCCAGAACGGTCGCGCTCCCGTCAATCGTGTCGGGCGCGGAAAGACCGCTTACAATGTAGAGACGTGAAGTCATTGTCAAGGTTCCAATTGCGGGCATCCTACGCCAATTATTGACAAATGTCAATCAATCTGATACTATATTCCCATCAGAAACCGGAGAGCTTCCCGTCATTGGGAGGCCTCTCCCACGGAAAGTTCTTTTCACACGCTTCACCCTACGGAGGACAGCATGAGCAACACGCACCAGCCATCAACGATATTCCGTCGGCTGATGGGTCTCGTCAGCAAGATGAACGCGGCATTCAAGAACGGCCGGACCTCGGAAGAGACGCTGGCCGAGCTCAAGAAGGAACGCGACGCCATCATCGGCGAGCTGCGCGGCCGGGCGTATATGGACATTCGCAACAGGGTGTCCATCTTCGCCGTCCAGGAACCGGAGAAGTTCCGGCTGGAGGGCATCGGCGTCCTATTCGGACACCGGCAGCGCGAATACGTATCCCAGCTCCGGGAAGCCCGAAAGATGCTGGGGCTGGAAACCGAACCCATCGGCGACCTGATCCAGCACACGCGCCAGCTCGCATCGCGGCTAGTGAAGGAAGGTCTCGTCACCCAGGTCGACACCGAGAAGGAATTCGGCGATCTGGCCCAGCTGGCCACGATGCTGCAGGAAGCAGAGGCGCACCGCTTCGGCTTCATCTTCGACTTCGCTCGCATCGAGATGCCTTCGCCCAGCGAAAACACCGAGAAGAAGCTCGGCGAGCTGCGTCAGCACCTCGCCGAGGCCGAAGCCAAGGAAGCCAAGGCCGGGATGTTCACAGAGATGAAGGCGGCCCGTCAGGAGGTCACGGCGATCAAAGAAAAGATCGCTGCCCTCTCGAACCCGCCAGCGGTCCAGACCACCGCACCCGAGACGCCCGAAGCGTCCCTGGCCGACCTTCAGCAGCAGCTGACGACAGCCAAGGAAGCCCGGGGCCTCGCCGACAGCGAGGCGGACTTCAACGCGGCGGCAGCCGAGATCCGACGGCTCGAGGCGCTCATCAGCGCCAAGAGCCGCGAGGACAAGAAGCCGACGCCGAAACCGCAGAAGACGCAGATTCCACCGCCTCCGCCGGCACCGACCGTCGAGTCGGTCACCGCCCAGGCGGCCGACATGGCCGAAGAAGTCGAGTTCGACCTCGACACCTTCCGGCCGCCAGCGCGACCGGCATCTCCAGCTCTCTCACCCGAACTGGAGCGCCGCCAGAAGGCGCTCCAGCGGCTCGAAGAGCTGGCCGAGAAGGCCAACGGCTACAAGAGCACGATTCTTGCGGCTGTGGGACGACTCCGGACGCCGGCCGGCGAAAGCATGCCGACCGTCAAAGTCGAAGAGCTCGCCCAGCAGTGGGACGAGCACATCCAAAAGGAACAGCGTCACTAACACACCTTCTCCCTCGGATGCGCAACGCGCGTCCGAGGGAGAAGCCCCCCCCGAGAGGCCCATGGCCTCTCTTTTTTATGCTTGACTAATATCCAAAATACGATACAATATTACTATACCAGTTCTTTGACTCTCTTTTTGTAGGAGGTTCCCATGAACGAAGCCCTCGTTACCGAGGCCCAAAGCGCTGAAATTGACCGCCTCGTCAGGGCGGCGTTCAGCACCGATCCCGACAGCGCCGGCGATCTGCGCCGGCGAATTCGGAATCTGCCCGGCGACTTCGCCGAACGGATATTGATCACGCTGGCCGGTCTGGCGCTTTCAGAAAAAGCGTCTGCAGACCGGGTTATTCGAGCGCTGGAAGCCGGATTTTCCCGACAAGCGGCGGCGGCCCTAAAGGCCATCCTCTGCATTGCCCGTCTCACCAGTACCCGGCCTCGGTCGTTTCAAATCGAAACGATTGCTGGCTGGTATCGGCATGTGAGCCGAAATCCCATTTCGGCTCGGCGATTGGCGCCGATCGAAGACTATCTGCTTGCCCGCCTTTCCGGCCGATACCGCACAGAAATCGAACTGGCAATCGTTACGCGGCGGGAACGCCAGGCTAAGGCCGCGCGCCTTACCGCCTTTCGCGCAGCCGCCCAGGATCTCTGGGAAGACTTCATCGAACAGCGGACGCATGATGCGCTGGCTGGCCGACGCTTCGCTGCCGAGGACGATCTCGCCGATTGCATCCGCCGGCAGGAAGCCGCCTTCGAAACGCTTCGAAACACTGTCCAGGAACATCTCCCGATGGTCATGAGTGATCAGCCCGCCCCGGGCGATGCCAACGATCATGGGCCGTTCGCCCCCAACATCCATGTCGCCCAGTGGCTCATGGAGAACAACGATCGGATCGATCCGGCCGTCACCGTATTCGTTTCATCGGTTCAGGCCGCCCAAGGGGCGATTCTGGAACACGCGCCGCTCATCGAAGAGATTCTGGCCCTGGAAAGCCGGATCGAACACCTCTTCCCGCTTCTGAATTGCGAACCGGCGCCAAGCGGCGAAGTTCCGGCCGCGGCAATCGCAAAGCATTCGGAATTGCTGCTGGCCCGGTTATACGAAGACGACAGCGGAAACGGCGGCCTTCAATCGCTGGAACAAGAAGCACTGATGCGGGAAGCAGGCAGTTTCGACCAGCCCGCAGCAGCTCAAAGCCGCCCTCGATTCAAAAGTCTCCACCAGCATCTTCAGGAATGGGCCGCCGATTGGGTCACCAATCCCTGGCATGCCGGCGAGATTGTCCGCCAATCGCGGGCGGACTACGTCCGCACGCGATTGGCATTCTTCTGCATGCTCACGGAATTGTATTCCTGTGAGTGGCTCGATGCACCTTGGCTGGGCGGATCTGGCCGAACACTCACCGTTCTGACACGGATTCGCACCCAATACCGCATGCTCCGCCAAGCCCGGCACGACCTGACCGAAGCGGAGCGCATCCTCGAGAGATCCAAACGCCGCAGTATCCGGAAAAACTGGCCCAGCGAACCGTTGTTGTGCCTGCCATCTGATACCAACGACGATCGGAGCAAAGAGAGCTTCCGAAGGACTTCCCCTCCGCCTCCGTTCCGGATCCCCATCCTGCAGGCGGCCCGGATCACTCTCGGATACAGCCGGCGATCAGCCCGCTAATCTGTCCCCAAACCTCTGGCGCGCTACGCGCGCCAGAGGTTTTGTTCTAAATTGCAAAAGCCCCGTTTTTGTAGTATAATTTTCAGTACATGAAACTGTTTTTCCGATATTTCATCATCGTATTTGTAATCCTGCTTGCCGCCAGCGGCTTGGTGGCGCTTTTCAGTTCCCCGAACCACACCGTAACCATCGCGCCCCTTTCCGATATCGTCGCCCGCATTAATTCCAATGAAGCCAAGTCCCTTCAGGTTCAAGGCGATACCATCGCCCTAACTCTCAAAAACGGCGATGTTCTTTCGGCTCAAAAAGAAAACTCGATCTCGGCCTTTGAAACCCTCTTGAATCTGGGCGCCAACAAAGACAAATTATCGACCCTTGAAACGGAGATCAAAGAACCTTCGGGCCTTGGTTCCTTCCTGGCAAGCCTCCTACCGGTCGTCGTTCCCTTTTTGCTCGTGTGGCTTATGTTCTGGTTCATGTTCCGGCAGGCCCAGCGCGGCTCCAACCAAACTTTCACCTTCGGCAAGTCGCGTGCGCGCCTGGCCGGCAATGGCAACGGCCGCAAACCGGTACTCTTCAAAGACGTCGCCGGCCTGATTGAGGCCAAGCAGGAAATTTCAGAAGTGGTTGAATTCCTGCGCTCGCCCCAAAAATTCCAAAAACTCGGCGCGCGCATCCCGCGCGGCATTCTGCTGGTCGGCTCGCCCGGCACCGGCAAGACGCTCTTGGCCCGGGCTGTCGCCAACGAAGCCAACGTCCCCTTCTACTTCGTTTCCGGCTCTGATTTCGTGGAAATGTTCGTCGGCGTCGGTGCCAACCGCGTCCGCGACACGTTCGAGCTGGCCAAGAAAACTTCGCCTTCAATCATCTTTATCGATGAAATCGACGCCGTTGGCCGCCATCGCGGCGCCGGTCTTGGCGGCGGCCATGACGAACGCGAGCAGACGCTCAACCAAATCCTTGTTGAAATGGACGGCTTCGACACCAATGACTCGGTCATCGTCATGGCCGCCACCAACCGCCCCGACATTCTTGATCCCGCCTTGCTTCGTCCGGGCCGCTTCGACCGGCGCGTTGTCTTGGACGAGCCTTCGATGAAAGACCGCGAAGAGATTCTCAAAATCCACGCCCTGGACAAACCGCTCGCGCCCGAAGCCAACCTCAAACTCATCGCCGAACGCACGCCTGGCTTCAGCGGCGCCGATTTGGCCAACCTCCTGAACGAAGCGGCAATCCTCGCTGCCCGGGCCAATCGCAGCCAAATTACCCAAGACGATATGTTTCAAGCGATCGAAAAAGTCATTCTCGGCCCCGAGCGCCGCAGCCATATTTTTTCCAAAAAAGAAAAAGAGATTACCGCCTATCACGAAGCCGGCCACGCCTTGGTAGCCTCGGCGATTCCCCACTCCGATCCCGTTCACAAAGTTTCCATCGTCTCCCGCGGCCGCGCCGGCGGGTATACGCTCAAACTCCCCACCGAAGACAAACATCTTAAATCACGCCCGGAATTTGAAGCCGAATTGGCCGTGCTCTTGGGCGGCTACGCCGCTGAAAAATTAATCTTCAAAGAAACCACGACCGGCGCCTCCAACGACTTGAAAGTCGCCTCGGACCTGGCCCGCCGCATGGTCACCCAGTACGGCATGTCTGACGCGCTTGGCCCGATAACCTTCGGCGAGAAAGAAGAACTGGTTTTCCTCGGCAAAGAAATGTCCCACACCCGCAACTACTCCGAAGCGATTGCCGTGGAAATCGACGCCGAGATCAAGAAGCTTATCATTAAAGGCCTGAATGTCGCCAAAAAAGTCATCACCGACCGCATGGACAAGCTTGAAAAGATCGCCAAAGAATTGATATCCAAAGAAACGCTGGAACAGCAAGAGTTCTACGCTCTTCTGCATTAACGCAGAATCGAGCGGGCCTGTAGCTCAGTGGTAGAGCACGTCACTTATAATGACGTTGTCGATGGTTCGATCCCATCCAGGCCCACCCGCGCGCGGTTAGCTCAGTTGGTAGAGCGCTTCGTTTACACCGAAGATGTCGGGGGTTCGAGTCCCTCACCGCGCACCATGGAAGTTTCGATAGTATACGAAGACTCAAACCTCATTGTGCTCAACAAGCCGGCCGGTCTGATTGTTCACCCTAAAAACGCATCTGATACCCAGCCGAGCCTGGTTGATTGGCTGACGGCTCGCTATCCCGGAATCGGCGGGGTTGGTGAACCGTTTGATGCCTCCGGCACCCCGCTGCCGCGCGCCGGCATCGTTCATCGCCTCGACAAAGATACGTCAGGACTGCTTCTGGTCGCTAAAAACAACGACACATTCTATTATCTCAAGTCTCTGTTCCAAACCCGCAAAATCCAAAAACATTATCTGGCTCTGTGCTATGGTTTCCCGGCCGAACCTGCCGGCGTTATCAATGCCCCGCTCGGCCGCGTTGGCCTGAAACGAACAACCCGCATGGGCGGCGAAAAATTAAAGGATACAAAGGACGCCATAACCGAATATGCCGTCGTAAAGCGCTTTGAAAAATTCACTCTCTTCGATGTCATGCCCAAAACGGGCCGCACCCACCAAATCCGGGTGCACCTGAAATCGATTCATTGCCCCATCGCCGGCGATCCTGTCTATGCTCCCAAGGGCTGGCAGCCGCCCCAGGGCCTGACTCGGCTCTTTCTCCATGCTTACAAACTTTCATTTGTAACTCCCGACGGAAAATCACTGACGGTTGAGGCCGAACTGCCCGAAGATTTACAAAAAGTTCTTTCTATGCTACAATAGCATCTACCATGAATCCTATCGCATTATTCCACTCAAAACTGGAATCCAAAGACAAATTTGAAGGCGTCCGCCCCGGCTGGACTGTCCGTATCAGCCAGCGCATCAAAGACGGCGAAAAAACCCGCGTCCAGGCCTTTGAAGGCACCGTTATCGCCCGCAAACACGGCACGACTCCCAGTGGCACGATTACCATCCGCAAAGTGACCGACGGCATCGGCGTCGAAAAAGTCTTCCCGATCCATCTCCCCTCCATCGAAAGCGTCAAGGTTCTCAAAAAGACCACGGCCCGCCGCGCGAAGCTCTATTACCTTCGCGACAAGACGGCCAAAGAGATTCGCAAGAAGGTTAAGGCCGAGCGCGCCCAGACTAAAGCATCAGCCGAGGCCGCCGAGACTCCGGTTGCTTCTCAATAGCGGCTCTTTCTGGTAGAATACCCTTCGTATTCTGCGGACGTGGTGGAACTTGGCAGACACACTACCTTGAGGTGGTAGCGCCCGTCAGGGCATGGAGGTTCGAATCCTCTCGTCCGCACATTGGGCGGTTAGCTCAGTTGGTAGAGCATCTCATTGACGTTGAGAGGGTCAGAGGTTCAAGTCCTCTACCGCCCACCAAACTAAAAACTCCCGTTCGGGAGTTTTTAGTTTGGTGGTGCCGCGGGAGGGAATTGAACCCCCGACGCCAGCCTCTTCAGGGCTGCGCTCTACCACTGAGCTACCGCGGCATAACCATACAGATAGTACCATAAATCCATTGATTTATTCAACCCTTATCCCCGGTTTTCTTTACATATCAACTTATCCTCTTTAAAAATCGTACCCCTATGTTATTATAAATCTATAATTATTAGATTAGTACAATTATTCATCAACAATATGCGAAAAGACAAGATAAAAGCGTATGAACTGCGACGAGAACGGAAAAGCTATTCCGAGATCAGCCGGCTTCTTAAAATATCCAAATCAACATTGACGAGTTGGTTCAAAAACGAAGACTGGTCCCGGCAAATCCGAGATGAATTGGGAGCCCTTCAGTCTCTTTCTTATCCCAAAAAATTGGCGGCCATTCAAAAGGCCAACAAGGAACGGTGGTCTCGAGCTCGCCAATCCTATCGAAATTCTGCGGAAGAAGAGTTCCCCAAGCTGAAAAACAATCCTCTTTTTATTTCTGGATTAATGCTTTATTGGGGCGAGGGAGACAAAAGCCAAAAAAACAGTCAGCTGCGCATTGCCAATAGCGATCCGATGATGATTCGAGTGTTCAATAATTTCCTGAAGAAGATATTAAAGGTGTCGCCCCATAAAATTGGTATGAGGCTGCTTCTCTATCCGGACCTAAAAGATGAAGTGCAAAAAAACTTTTGGAGCAAAGCCGCCGGGATCCCATTGAATCAGTTCAAAAAATCAGTTGTCATTAAAGACAAACACCCGACTCGGCGGCTTTCCTATGGCATTGGGAACTTATATGTGTGTAGCAGAGAACAGAAAGAAAAAGTATTGACGTGGATTAACCTGTATCAAGAACTTCTTGCTTAGAGAGCGATTTTGATGTAAAATACCGAGTATAGTTTTGCGGGTACAGTATATCGGTTGTACATCACCTTGCCAAGGTGAAGGGACGGGTTCGATTCCCGTTACCCGCTCAGATGTTTGGCATATTCTCAAAAATCACTCGCCGCGCGGCATTAAGCGAGCGGATCGTTAACAGCGAGGCCGGCGTGTATCTGTATATCCTTTTCCCGATGACGGTTGCCTTTCTGCTCACCTTTATCGGCGCCCGGACCATTAGCCACTTAAGCCCCGATTTCTTCCTCAAGATTGTGCCTGGGCTGCATGTCCACCATTTTGCCTATGGCATTATCGTGCTCTCGGTCTCCGGCTATTTAGCTCTGGTCAACAACGGCCCCGCGGCAACATATTGGATTGCCCTTCTCCACGGCTTTGGGCTTGGCCTCGCCTTTGACGAATTTGGCATCTGGCTTAAATTAACCGATGACAGCGCAGCCCGGTGGACATACGACGGCGTCGCCATTCTGGCCGGCCTGTTTCTGATGCTCATTTCGGCCCGGACCGGGTACCTGGCCTTATCTCGATTATTCTCCAAAAAGAGCTCAATTTGACCCTTCAGAAACCCCGAAAAGGGCCCCTTTTGAGGGAGTTTTAGGGTATTGACTTTTTAGCCTATATTTGCTATAATGTAGCTACAACCTAAAGAAGTGCCGTAGGGGTAGAAGTGGCTTAGTAGGCCATTTTTTGTTTGCAAAAAATCGCCTAAAAAACCCTTCCCTCCCTGCACTCCCTTGGGCCATGAATATGATTAAAAAAGCTGGTATCGTTCTTTTCACCGTTGTGACCCTTGCTGGTGCTACTCCTTCCGCTGACGCCTCCCTGTTTGACTGGATCAGCAACCTGAAGGGTTCAAGCGCCAAGACAACTGACGCCACCGCGGCCTGGTCATTCGATACCCTGTATCAGAATATTCAGGGCATCTCCCTTGATCAGACTACGACCGATATCAGTGCTGTGGCGGCTACGGCAGTGAACAGCGACAGTAAGAGCTCCTCAAAAACTCAATCTCGAACGATGGTCGTCGAGGCCACCGGTTACTCTTCAACTCCGGACCAAACCGACGCCAGCCCGTTCATCACCGCCAAAGGTACGTATGTCCGCGACGGTATCATCGCTGCGAACTTCTTGCCGTTCGGTACGGTGGTGAAGATTCCGGATGTATTCGGCGACAAGATTTTCGTCGTCGAAGACCGCATGAACAAGCGCTATACAAACCGTATTGACGTTTGGTTCTCGGATACTCCGTCGGCTTTGAAGTTCGGCCTGAAGACCGTGAAGATCGAGATTCTCTCGTAAGATCCAAAACCCGCGCTTCGCGCGGGTTTTGGATTGCGCAAATCCGGATTTGGTGGTAAAATATATCTTGTTTTCGGTGAAGCTCCTGCACTCGTAGCTTAACGGATAAAGCAGCAGCCTTCGAAGCTGTTGATAGGGGTTCGATTCCCTTCGAGTGCACACAACTCCACACGCGCCCGTAGCTCAGTTGGTAGAGCAATTGCCTCTTAAGCAAATGGTCGTAGGTTCGAATCCTACCGGGCGCACAGCTTATACATTTCGATATCTTTTTCGGAGATCAGCAACTACTCTCGCCAAAGTTTTCACCGTATATTCAATATCTGATTTCGTAGTCTGGCGGCCGAGCGAAAAGCGAAGGCCGCCAGACAGGTACGCGGGCGCCAGGCCGATCGCTTTCAAAACGTGCGACGGCTCAACTTCGTGGCTGGTACAGGCCGAGCCGCTGCCGGCATAGATCCCGTACTTGTCGAGCTCCACCAGCACGATTTCGCTCTCCATGTTTGGAATGGATACATGAATGTTGTTTGGAAGGCGCACATCCCCTTCCGGTCCGCTGATGACGGCTTCGGGGAGTTCTTTTTTGATTAACTCGATCATCCAATCACGAAGCTTTGCCACCTTTTGATTTTCAGACGGTTTGATGAGGCTAACCGCTTTGGCCAATCCTGCGATGGCGGGCAGATTTTCGGTACCGGCTCGAAGACCGTATTCCTGGCTGCCGCCCAACACGATGCCGCTCACCGAGGTGCCGCGGCGGACGAATGTAACGCCGATCCCGCGCGGCCCGTATATCTTGGAGCCATTGAAGGTCAGGAGGTCAACTCCCAACCGCTGTACATCCATATCGAGCGCTCCAGCGGCCTGACACGCATCGGTGTGAAATACTACTCTGCGACCCGTTCGCTTGGCATATTCTCGGATAACTTTGCCGATTTTGGCGATGGGCTGGATAGTCCCGATTTCATTGTTGGCATACATGATTGAAATCAGATCGGGTTTTTCTTTTTCAAGAAGCTTTTGAATATCTGCGGTCCGCACGTGGCCGAAACGGTCTACGGGAATGTATACAAGCCGAGCCGGCGTACAGGCCAATGCTTGGAGCACCGAGGGATGTTCAATCGGAGTCGTTAATACGACAGGATTTTTCAAGCGCGAGAGCGCTCCCCGGAGAGCAAGATTGTTAGCTTCCGATCCGGAAGCGGTAAAGACAATTTCCGTTGATCGCGCGTTTAAAAAACGCGCGATCAACGTTCGAGCCGCTTCCACTGCCGCACGCGCCATCCGGCCTGCGTTATTGAAGGCTGACGGGTTGCCGGCCAAACGCGCAGCGGCATTCATCGCCGAAACCACCCGCGGATCCGTAGGCGTTGCGGCGGCATTGTCGAGATAGATATTTTTCATACGAAAAATGGCCTTGGAAGGCCGTGTCAATACTATACCACGTTTCTATAATTAGAGGAAGGTTCGGGGCACGCGGGAGCGGGGCCAGAATGCCAGGGCCAGCAGGGCGGCGACCAGCCCCATATCTCGGACAGCGATTTCACCAAAGCCAGCAAAGAATGGAATCGCCGCCAGAAACACGGCTCCCAGAATGGCAAAGGTGCTTACGAACAGGTTAGCCAGGATCGCAATGCCGACCAAAACTTCAAAAGCGCCGAATAGGTAGGCCACTCCGTAGCCGGAGAGGGCCACCGATGATGCGGCTGTTACGAGCCAGCTCGGAATCCAAACGGCCAGCCAATAGCTGGGATGAATGAATTTATCAATGCCGAGCCACAAAAAGACAAAAGCCAAGCCGAGACGGAGCAGTAAATTGGAATAGCGAAGGGACTGCCACATATTGACAGGGTTAATATATTATGGTATTATTATACCACCATGCAGTACTGGGCATCTCGAAGCCCCGTAGCCGCTTGTATTCTTTCCTTCCCGAGAGAATACCCTATTTCCATCCATTGTATTACAAGGATGGACTTGGCTACAAGGGTTCCGAATGCCTGGTCCTAACTAAACGGCCCCGCTTTGCGGGGCCGTTTAGTTAGGAGACACAGATTTTCTCTATATATTCGAAGGTTTTCTCGTTTAGCAATCGCGACTCGATATTCTGCCGGATCCGGTCAGCGTCGAGGTTCATAATGCCATCGGGAGAAACCGTCGAATGCAGGACAGCCTGCAGGGCATCATTGGTCTCCTCGGGAGCCACCGAAATATTTTGTTTGCGGGCAATGGCATGGAGAACGAGAGACATCCGTACCTGCCGCTCGGCTTGGACGCGCCATTCATCGCGAAGCTGTTCCCGGGTTTTGTTTAGCTTCGCTAAATACATCGCCAATTCCATGTCGTGCTTATGGAGATCTTGGTCGAAATTCTGGACCATCAGATCCAGTTGGCGCTCAATCATCACGGCTGGAACCACCATGGTGCTGCCCGCAACAATCTTGTCCAGCACTTCACCGCGGACTCGCTGCTCTTCCTTTTCCTTTTTCTCCTCCAGCAATCCGTCTTTAATGCTTAGGATGAGCTGATCCATGTTACTGAACTTACCCAGCGAACGGGCAAAATCGTCCGTCAATTCCGGCAGGGTGACGCGTTTAACGTCTACCATCGAAACCATGAAATCAAGTTTCTTGCCGGCGACGGCTTTGTTGCTGAAATCATCGGGTGCCGTAAGCGAAAATTCTTTGCGGTCGCCTTTCTTCATGCCAATCAACTGATCTTCAAATCCGGGCACAAAATTCCCTGCCCCAATGGTAATCGGGTGGTTCTTGCTGATGCCGCCTTCAATGACCGAGCCGTTTTCAGTCACCTCAAAATCAACTTCGACGCGATCTCCGGTTTCGGCCGGTCCGTCTTTTTCGGCCACTGATGCGCGAGACGATTTAATTGTCTCAATTGTTTCGTCAATTTCTTTGGGTTCAACAGACACCGGTCCGCGATGGACGGAAATGGTCTCCAGTTTCGGCAACGTCACATCCGGAAACAACTGGAGAGCCACGGTGTACACCAGTTTCTCGGCCGAATTTTCTTGGACCTTGAGATCCGTCGCTTCAATTACATCAAAATTGTTGGAATCAATGATCTCGGCAAGACTGCGTTGAACCGCCGATTCCAGCGCTGTTTCCAAAATACGGGAAATACCGATATGTTTGCGGACAACGTCGGGCGGCACTTTGCCCTTACGAAACCCGTCGACTTCCAGATCGCGCCCAAGCAATGCTTGGGCGCGATCTATATGCGAAGCAAGATCTTCAGCCGTAAGTTCAACGGTGAGCTGGAATTTGCCGTCTTCAAGTTTGGTGCGAGTAAACGTCATAGGGGTGAAGTTATTGCGCTGCCGGTTCAGAATCGGCCGGAGTAGTTTCTGCTGATTCCACGGCTTCCGCCGGCGCTGCGTCACTCTGATCGAAGTTCATGTTTTCTTTTGGCGAACGGACATCAATCTTCCAGCCGGTCAGTTTAGCGGCGAGACGGACGTTCTGTCCGCGCTTGCCGATCGCCAGCGAGAACTGATCGTCGGAGACTTCAACAAGCGCATGTTTGTGCTCTTCGTCGAGAATCTTCACATCCAAAACCTTGGCCGGTGAAAACGAATGGGCAATAAACTGTTTAGGTGAATCGTTCCAAAGAATAATATCGATCTTCTCGCCAGAAAGCTCGTTGATGACGGTCTGGACGCGAACGCCTTTCTGGCCAACCAGCGAACCGATCGGATCAATGCCTTCTTCTTTTGAATAGACGGCGATTTTGGTGCGGGATCCCGCTTCGCGGGCAATGGCTTTTACTTCCACGCTTCCGGCGTCGATTTCCGGCACTTCAACGCGGAAAAGGCCAAGCACAAGCCGAGGATCGGCGCGCGACAGCAGTACTGCCGGCCCGCGAGATGTTTCTTCGGCTTTTAGGATCATGAATCGGTAGCGCTGGCCAATCTGATAGGAATCAGTGTACATCTGCTCGGCCGGTGTCAACAAGGCGTTTGTCTTGCCTAAATCAACGAAAACCAGCGCCCCTTCCCGACGCTGAACCAGCCCGCTGACCACTTCGCCTTCACGACCTTTGAATTCGGAGAGAATCGCGCTGCGCTCGGCTTCGCGAAGCCGCTGAATGATAACCTGTTTGGCTGTTTGAGCGGCAATGCGGCCAAAATCGGTCTTGGGTTCGAGCGGAATGATAATCTCGTCTCCGATTTCCGCTTTTTTGTTCTTTTGGCGGGCATCGGCGAGAGTGATGTGTTTTTCGGGGTTAAATTTGATCTTAGCCTCGTCAGCCGTTTCGGCAGGTTCGGAAGCCACCGGGCCGCGCATGCGGCGCGTTCCCTCCATATCCTGAAAATCGGGCCGGTCTTCAATGATCTTAGCTGGCAATTGGCCGGTGATGTTTCCCTCTTCGTCCGCGCCCTCAACAACGTAGAAAATTTGAGTAATATCCAGCTTGCCCGTTTCGGCGTCGAGCTTGGCACGGATGATCTGGCCTTTCTTGCCGTATTCGCGCTTGTAGGCAGCGGCGATGGCGGCTTCGATCGTTTCAAAAACGCTCTCTTCGGAAATACCCTTCTCTTCCGAAATCTGGCGGATGGCTGACGCAAACTGTTTGGTATCTAGCATATCTATGAAAGCGCGTCTTGAACGTCGAGAATGAGCGTTACTCCTTCTGTCGGCTTCAAAAAGGCTCCGTTCTTAAGAATACAGGCCCGCGGGCGCGGACCTTTACAATCAATCAATGGAACCATGATACCAGAGATGCTTCGGCCAGTCAAGCGAGCCGTCTTATCCACAAAAATCTATTTACATTCAGCGGCTGTTCGATAGATTAAGGCATCGGCAAACGTTTTCCGCTGCCGAGAGACACCCTTTCAGAACCAGTGTGGTATAATATGTACAGTATATTCCATGTCCGACATTCTCCATCCCAACAAAAACGAGGAACTTGAAAAAAAGCTCGCTCAAACGCGCGCCCACGGCGCGGAGGACCAATATCGGCTCAACGCCGAGCGGCTTGGACTGCCATTCTCTGACCTGGCTTCAGTACCCATCGATGCCGAAGCGCTTTCCATCATTCCTGAGCAGGCCGCTCGGCATGCCGGCGCGGCCGCGGTAGTCAAATCTGGCATCGCGGTTACCATCGCCGCCATCGATCCTGAAAACCCTGCACTCAAAGAACTTATCACCGATCTTGAAAAACGGGGCTTTAAAATATCAATCATTATAACCAGCCCGGCGGGCCTGGAACGGGCTTTCAAGCGCTATGACAGTGTTAAAATTCAAGCCAAAACGGATCTCGGCTCGGTTGAAATTAACGAAGACGAGCTTTCGGCTTTGCAGGTCCAGATCGGCAGCGTTACCGATTTGAAACAGCAGGTATCGGGCATTTCGGTAACCAAGCTACTGGAAATTTTACTGGCCGGCGCCCTGAAAATCAGCGCCTCCGACGTCCACTTTGAACCAACCGCTACCGCCGTCCGCCTTCGCTATCGCTTTGACGGCGTGCTTCAAGATGTCACCGAAATCGATATTCAATCCTATCAGAAAGTCCTCAATCGCCTGAAAGTCTTGGGCCGACTCAAACTCAACATTCACAACAGTCCTCAAGACGGACGATTCACTATCAAACAGCAGCACGTAGACATTGAGGTGCGCGTATCGGTCTTGCCCAGCGAATACGGCGAAACCGTCGTAATGCGTTTGCTCGACCCGCGGACCATTCACGGTTCCCTCGAAGACCTGGGCATGCGGCCCGACTTTCTAGCGATGGCCAAAGAGCAGATCAGCAAACCGACGGGCGCAATTTTCACGACCGGCCCGACCGGCGCCGGCAAAACGACAACCCTCTACGCGTTCTTGAATTTCTTGAACTCTTCAGACTCAAAAATCATCACCATCGAAGACCCAATCGAATACCACGTGGCCGGCGTCTCGCAAACTCAAGTTGACCCCTCCAAGGGCTACACCTTCGCGAACGGCCTTCGGGCCATTGTCCGACAGGATCCCGATATCGTTCTCGTCGGCGAAGTTCGAGATGCGGAAACGGCCGATATCGCCCTCAACGCCGCCTTGACCGGCCACCTGGTGCTTTCAACTCTTCATACTAACGACGCTGCCGGTACCATTCCCCGCCTGATTGACCTGGGTGTGAAGCCCGAAGTGATTGCACCCGCGATTCGTATGGCCATGGCTCAGCGCCTGGTCCGCAAACTTTGTCCGGATTGCAAAGAAAAACAAAAGATAACTCCGGCCATTCTGGAGAAAATCAAAAAAGACCTCGAACCGATCCGCCAAAAGTTCTCGCTGTCCGTAATGGACGAAAATATCGAAATCTACGCCGCCAAAGGCTGCGAAAAATGCAATAATGCCGGCTATCGCGGCCGGATCGGACTCTATGAAGGGTTTCTGGTTACCCGCGAAATGGAGCAGCTGATTCTATCAAGTCCGGCCATATCGGCGGTCAGAGACCTGGCAATCCAACAGGGCATGATTACGATGCAGCAGGACGGATATATGAAGCTGCTAGCCGGTGTAACATCGTTCGATGAAATTGAACGAATATTAGGATGAAAAACACACAAAAGGACTAGTATTATCTGCAGGCAAGGCCCGGATTTATACAAAAACGGGGAAGAATAAGTCTGAGGTATGGCCCAGCGGTGCCAAGCCACCCGTCATGATGGTATTCCGATTGAGTCATCCCTTGAAAAGTTAGACTCAATTGCCTGCAGATAATACTCGTCCTTTATCGACAATATTTTAATCTAAATATCAATGGCTGTCAAGCCCTCGACGGTAACGCCCAAGACAATCCTCGATGACCAGGTGCTCGACCACGCCTTGCGACCCAAGACGTTCAACGAGTACATTGGCCAGGAAAAAATCAAAGCCAACCTCGCGGTCATGATCGGCGCGGCCAAAAAGCGCAATGAGCCGGTTGAACATCTCCTCCTTCACGGCCCGTCCGGACTCGGCAAAACGACTCTTTCCTATCTTATCGCCAAAGAGCTGGGTTCAACGATCAAGATAACCTCTGGCACTGCGCTCGAAAAAGCCGGCGACGTTGGTTCGATTCTCACCGGCCTCCAGGACGGCGATATTTTATTCATTGACGAAGTACACCGCCTTAACAAAAACATCGAAGAAGTAGTCTATCCGGCCATGGAAAACTTCAAGCTCGACATTGTCATCGGTAAAGGCACGGGCGCCAAAACTCTTCAGATTGACCTTCCCCGCTTTACGCTGATCGCCGCCACCACCAAGATTTCCCTTCTTTCGGCCCCGTTCCGGTCCCGCTTCGGCGTTAATTTTCGGCTTGATTTCTACACCGAAGACGAGATCGCCCATATTATCAAGCGTTCGGCCGAGCTCCTGGGCGTTTCCATTCAGGATTCCGCCGTCAAACGCATTGCCGCCGCCTCGCGTGCCACTCCTCGCATCGCCAACCGGCTTCTCAAGCGTGTTCGGGATTATGCTCAAATTCACGACGCCGAAGAGATCACCGCCGATTTGGCGAGCACTTGTCTGGCAATGCTTGAGATCGATGACAAAGGCCTGGAAGAAACCGATCGGCGTATTTTACTGACGATTGCCGACAAGTTTAACGGCGGCCCGGTCGGCATTAAATCGATTGCTGCCGCTCTTTCCGAAGAAGAAGCCACTATTGAAGACGTGTACGAACCCTACCTAATGCAGTTGGGCCTTCTTGCCCGCACATCTAAAGGCCGTGTCGTAACGCCTTACGGCTACAAGCATATCAACAAGGTTCCTCCCAAGAACACGCTTGACCTATGATCGCGCTCGGTATTGATCCTGGCACGACTCGCATCGGTTACGGCCTCGTGGAGCACCACGGCAGCCGCTTGATTGCCCTTGAGTACGGTATCATCGAGAATCCAGGCCAGGACAAGTTTCAAGATTTTATCGAAACCGAAAAAGGCCTCTCAAAAATTATTGAAAAATTTCAGCCTGATACTGCCGGGATTGAACGGCTTTTTTTTACCAAAAACCAAAAAACAGCAATGGCGGTCAGTGAAATGCGCGGAGTTCTTTTGTTAACTCTCGCCAAACATCGTCTTCCCGTTCAAGAATTTACACCTCTCCAAGTAAAGCAATCTATCAGCGCCTACGGCAAAGCCGACAAGCGCCAGGTTCAAAAAATGGTGGAAATGCTCTTGGGAATTACGACACCGATTTCCCCCGATGATGCCGCCGACGCCTTGGCTATTGCAATTTGCTGTACCCATACTATACTTCCCGTATAATAATCGTTTTTTGAATGCGATGTCCCGCAGTGCGTGCCGTCGCTGTCTGAAAAACGTTCGTGCAGCATCATGACTGAAGCATTGCGCTTGTTGGGTGTCGGACTTTTTGAAGAAGAACAGCTAAAGCTGGAGACCGATGACGACAGCGATGAGAGTTGGGATGATGAAGATGAAGAAGATACGGAGGAAGATGAAACTGACGATACGGAAGACGAAGAAGATGACGACGACAGCGACAACGAAGACGAAATGAACTAAACTAGATTTTGCCCATCATAAACCCCTCGCTTTGCGAGGGGTTTATGATGGGCTTTCACTGTCTATCTCACCCGGCCAAATTTTCGAGGACCGACCTGGATAATATCCCCTGTCTTCAACTGGACCTCCCAAGAAGTTACTGGAGCTTCGTTTATTTTTACGGCTTTTTGATCTACCAGACGCTTGGCCTCGCCTTTGGATGATGCAAATTGGTAGGCCGTCATAAAATCAATAACCGTCATTCCAGCGCCCGGATGCTCGGGAATCTCTTCGGGCAACGCACCAGTACTGAACACCCGATCGAATTCGATTTGAGCTTTTCGCGCTTCTTCGGTGCCGTGGTACAACGCCACCACTTCATAGGCAAGCCGGCTTTTTATTTCGCGAGGGTTCGCTCCATTTTTCATTTGGGTCAGCAATACATCAATCTCCGCCTGCGGCAGCCGAGCCGCCATTTCCAGATATTCCGGAATTAACGCGTCGGTAATGCTCATTACTTTCCCGAATATATCGCCGGGGGCATCGGTGATATTGATCACATTCCCCCATGAAGAGCTCATCTTTCGGCCATCGGTGCCGGTTAACGGAAACTTTGTGATTAGAATATCCTGCGGCTGTTGGCCATAGGCCGGCTGGATCGTGCGGCCAGCCAGCATATTAAATCGTTGGTCGGTACCCCCCAACTCGACATCGGCTCGCACCGCCACGCTGTCATAGCCCTGCATCAGCGGATACAATAACTCGCGAAGCGAGACTCGTTTTCCCGCATCAATTCTCTTTTTGATCAGTTCCCGAGATGCAAACTCATGAAGCCCGAACAAATCGGCAATGCGCCCGATTTCCATAAACCCGAGCTTCTTGAGCCATGTCGAGTTATATTTAGTTTCGGTTTTGCGTTTATCGAGAATCTTGAACGCCTGCTGGAAATAACTCTTCATGTTCTTTTTCACCTCGTCTTCTGAAAGCATCGGCCGCTCCGCATCCTTATCGGACGTATCGCCGATCTGGCCCGTGAAGTCGCCCACGATGAGCACGGCGGTATGGCCCAAATCCTGGAATTCCCGCAGTTTCCATAACACAACCGCCCGGCCGATGTGAATATTGGGGCTGGTCGGATCAACTCCGAGTTTTACCCGTAATTTCTTGCCTGATCGAAGTTTTTCTTCCAAATGCGCTACATCAATGACTTCGCTGACGCCGCGTGTGAGAATCTCGAGCTCGCTTTTCATGATCTTTACTATACTCAAAAAATATAGAGCTGTAAATTTGTGGTTTCACTGTTTTTATGGTATGGTGAGTATTCAATGAAGTGGACTGTTACTCCCATTACTTCCCGCCGCCGTTTTGCGTGGCCCTCGGCCCGGCAGTGGGGCCATTTTTTGCTCTGGGTCATCGTCTTGGGCGCCATTGCCGGATTTAGTTTGTTTATCTACCTTGAACGTACGCTCCCCGACCCCGAATCAATCGCCACGCGCCGCGTGAGCGAATCGACCAAAATCTACGATCGGACCGGCCAAGTGCTCCTCTATGACATCCACGGCGATGAAAAACGAACCATTATCGCCTGGGAAGACATGCCCGAAAGCGCCCGCGAGGCCACTCTAGCGGCCGAAGACGGCAGTTTCTACCAGCATGGCGGCTTTGATATCAAAGGCATTCTCCGTTCCTTGTTTGTTGACCTGAAAACCTTAAGTTTTGATCAGGGCGGTTCAACGATTACCCAGCAGCTGGTCGGCAACGCCCTGACAGGACGCCAAAAAACTCCGCTTCGAAAAATCCAAGAATTGATTCTGTCGGTGGAAGTCGAAAAGAAATTCACCAAAGATCAAATCTTGTGGATGTACCTTAACGAAATTCCTTACGGCTCGAATATCTACGGCATTGAAGCTGCCAGCAAGGCCTTCTTCGGCATCTCGGCCTCTGATTTAACCATTGCCCAATCAGCCACCCTCGCCTCAATCATCCAGCGGCCCACGTATTATTCTCCTTATGGCAGCCACGTCGATGAACTGATGGCCCGCAAAAATATGGTCCTCGGCCGGATGAAAGACCTTGGATTCATTTCTGATGACGAATATCAAACAGCACTAAATGAAGAGCTGGCGTTCAAGAAAAGCACCGAAAGCATTACCGCTCCTCACTTCGTAATTATGGTCAAAGACTATGTCGTCAAAAAATACGGCGAAGATGCGGTCGAGAATGGCGGTTTAAAGATTATCACCACTCTCGACGCCAATCTTCAAGAACTGGCATCAAAATCAGTGAATAAATATGTGCCGATCAACGAAAAGCAATATAAAGCTTCTAATGCGGCACTGGTTTCGGTCGATCCGAAGACCGGCGATGTTCTGGCCCTGATCGGTTCGCGGGACTATTTCGATATTGAACACGACGGAAACTTCAATGTCGCCGTTGACGGGCCCGGCCGACAGCCCGGTTCGTCATTCAAACCGTTCGCATACGCCACCCTTTTCCAAAAAGGCTATCCCGATTCCACGGTTCTCTTTGATACACGCACCGAATTCAACCCGAACTGCCCTGCAGACAGTTCTGGTAAAAAAGATCAGTATGGCCTCGATTGTTACCATCCACAAAACTACGACAGCCAATACCGTGGCCCAGTTTCATTGCGCCAAGCGCTCGATCAATCGCTAAACGTTCCAGCTGTGAAGGTCCTCTATTTGGCCGGCATTCAGGATACGATTAATCTCGCCAGTGCGATGGGAATCACCACATTGACCAACCCTCAAAATTACGGTCTCTCGCTGGTCCTGGGCGGCGCCGAAGTGCATCCGATCGATTTGGTTTCCGCGTACGGCGTATTTGCAAACGACGGCATTCGCAATCCGTGGCATATCGTCAATGAAATTCAGGATGCCAATGGGAATATTCTCGAAAAAGCAACTGATCAATCGCAGCGCGTCCTTGATTCTCAAACCGCGCGGTTGATTGATAATGTGCTTTCCGATAACTCGGCGCGGGCGCCGGTATTTGGCTATAACAATTCTCTCTATATCCCCGGCTATGACGTGGCGGCTAAAACCGGTACCACGCAAGACAATCACGACGGCTGGGTCGTCGGGTTCAGTCCCAATATTGCGACGGTTGTGTGGACTGGCAACAATGACAATAGCCCAATGACTGCGGCCGGCGCCGGCATCAGCGCCGCTGGACCGATGTGGCACGATTTCATGGTCGGCGCTCTTCAAAAGCTTCCCAATACTTCTTTTCCCGAGCCGGCGCCGGTTATCTCTTCAAAAATCATGCTCAACGGCGAGTATACCGACACTTCCACCGGTATGCCGCAAATCAACACGATTCTCCAATATATTGACCCGAGCGATCCTTTGGGACCGGCACCATTCAACCCCCAAACCAATGAACAGTACAACAACTGGGAATGGGCCGTACGTCGTTTCTTTGGCGAGCAATAGCCGTTACTTGATAACTATCCTTCGACAGCTGATCCCGTGCTCACGGAGAGCGTTATAGAGCGTTTTAGCGTGGAGAGTAATATCCGACGCCACACTTTTATGGCGAGTGGTGATAAAAAGCGTTTCGTTTTTAAACTGGATCGAGACATACGGCGCGTACCGGCTCATCACCTCCCTGATCACCTGAATTATTCTTTGTTCCAACGTGGCCTGAGATTGGAATTCTTCTTGTCTGCGCGCCACGCGCTTGCCCATACTTCTAAACATTATCCTCGAAGCGGCATCACGATATACGTAATTCCGGTCATCCCGCTGGGTTTAATCACAAATGGGCTCCCTTCGCCGGTATATTCAAGGATAACATCAGACGATGGGATATGTTTGAGTCCGTCGAGAATATAGTGAAAATTCAATCCGATCGTAAAACCGGCACCTTTCACCAGTCCAGCCGCCGTAGTCTCAATTTCTCCTTTATCCGGATTCTTGGCGATAATGGTAATTTTTTCCGACTCCGCGGCTATTTTAATATCTGAATTGCCAGGTGAAAACAATCCTGCCAGACGAACATTCTTTTCAAGGTCGTCTTTTTTTATCAAAACACTGCTGACGGATTTTTCAGGAATCACGTTTTTGTAGGGCGGATAATTTCCATCAATCACCCGTGAGACCAGTTCAATGTCATTATTACAGAAAACAATTTGATTGTCGGCGTATTTAATCTCAATATCTCCGGCCATATCCCCGCACACGCGAATCAATTCTGCCACCGTATTTCTCGGCAAGATAACAATCGTATTTTCAGTTGTTTTTGCGGGAATGACAACCTCGGTAAGCCGGAAACTGTCGGTTGAGGCGACCGTAATATTATTGTTTTTCGCCTGGAGATATACGCCGGCAAGTTCCGGCCGGGCATCGGATAATGCTACGGAGTCCAAAACCGACACGAACGCGTTTTTGATATCCCGGGCCAATACCACCGCAACTGGATTATTTTTAATCTTAGGGATAATCGGAAAATCCTTAGGATCAAGCCCGAGGATATGGGTTTTATAGTGGTTAGTCTGGATAAATAAGGTGTTGTTTTTGGTCGTCAGAGTTATTTTTTCGTCGCTCGTGTTGGAAATAAAGTCATTGAAAATCCGCGCCGGCACCGTTATTTCTCCAGCTTCATCGATTTTGACCCCGATTACCGTCGTGATGCCAATTTCAAGATTCGTGGCGCTGAATCGAAGCATTCCTCCTTCGGTTTTAATGAGGATATTGTTCAGGATTGGCAGCGATGTGTTTTTGGCGACTACTTTCTCAGTAAGCCCGACGGCTGCTTTTAAGTTTTGCTGACTGACGGTTACCTGCATAGTAGTTATAATTATATTTTTAAGTATTATTACTCTTATTATGTCTGTGGATATGGGGATATATTTTTGATCACAGAATTTAATTGAGTTAATACTTTGGTTTTTTAGGATTTTATTCTCTGACTGCGTGTGAATAAATATCGTGTATCTCCTGGATAATTTCTGATAACTTTTATATTCTTTCTTTTTCTCCCCCTCTATCCATGCACTCTATACTACTTATCAAAAGAGTTATACACACGTTCCTTGATAAGTACCAACTCTTGTTTTAAGGGTTCATCAACCGCCGATTCCGCTTTTATTTTTTCATACGCATGGATAACAGTCGAATGATCGCGTCCGCCGAGTTTTTGGCCAATCTCCGGGAAAGACAACTTGGTCTCATCGCGGAGTAAGAACATGGTGATTTGACGCGGACGTACCACTTCTTTTTTGCGGCTTCGCTTCAAAAGGTCGTTTAAAGAAATATTATAGAAATCAGCCACGGCCTTTAAGACTGATTGCGGCGATGTTTTTCGATAAGGCGTATTTAAGTAGGTATTTAAGATGTTTTTTACCTCTTTTACGTCCGGCAGTTTGTTGTAAATTTGAGCGAAGGCAATAACCCTGTTTAAAGCGCCTTCAAGCTCGCGGACATTTTTTTGAATATGAGTCGCGATATATGACAGAACATCATCGGATAATTCAGTGTTTTTAATGGCGCTTTTCTGTTTCAGGATCGCAAGCCGGGTTTCATAGTCCGGAAGACCAACATCGGCGATCATACCGCCGGCAAAGCGGGAGCGAAGCCGTTCTTCGATTGCTGGGATAGCTTGCGGCGGCCGGTCTGATGAGAATACGATCTGTTTATTCTTTCCATAGAGCTCATTAAATGTCGAAAATGTGATTTCTTGCATCTTTTCTTTGCCGGCGAAGAACTGCACATCGTCGATAATCAACAGATCAAGAGCGGCATAGCGGCTTTTAAGTTCTTCGACGGACTTATTCCGAATTGCCTCGACAATATGGGCGCTGAAGCGCTCGGCGGGAATATAGAGCACCTTTCGATCTTTTTGCTCTGCTACCTTGTTTCCGACTGCCTGAAGGAGGTGGGTTTTTCCTAAACCGACGCCGCCATACAAAAAGAGCGGATTATACATTTTGCCGACGTTTTTGGTGACGGCAAGACAAGCGGCATAAGCCAGTTCATTATTGGAGCCGGTTACAAAGGATTCAAAGGAATACTTCTTATTAAGATTCGTGTTTTTATCAATATCGCTGTCGGCCGGAGCATCGGCCTTCTCTTCCAATTCTCGCTCCATGATGATCTTGGAGAAATCTTGCTTGATAAGTTCAAGCTTGGGCTTGCCGACGGTATATTTTATTTCGCGAATTTCAGGCGAGAGCGCGCGAATGGACTGAAGAATCTTTTTGGTAAATTTGTCTTCCAGCCATACTTTCACGAAATTATTGGGAACATTGACGACGGCAGACGTTTTGTCGCGGGCAATCAAAGACGTATTCTTCAGCCAAGTTGTAAACGTCGCTCGGGAGACGGTAAGTTCCATTTCGCCGAGGACCGCTTTCCAAAGTTGCTCGTTCGTCATTGAGGAGAATAATTATTCTTCAGGTTATTATAGCGAACGCCTTCAGAATGCAATATTCACAGAAGTTGATAGCCTGTTCATAAGTCTGATCACACTCGACCCTGCGTTCGATACCAGTATGTATAGCAAGCGCAATAGAATAGTAAATATTGACCAAGCTCTTATTTCACGATACAATTATATCAATCTATGAAAATCACACTCTACCGACCCAAAAAGCAAAAAAGAAAGCGCAAGCACGGCTTTCTCTCTCGCATGCAAACCAAGTCGGGCCGTTCGGTCCTCGCCCGACGCCGCAAGAAGCACCGCCAGCGATTAACGGTTTAAGCCGTGGCTCTTTCCCGAATCCATCGCTTGGCGAGAAAACGTGATTTTGACGACGTGTTTCAGAATGGTACTTTTGTCCGCGGGCCGTGGTTCTCAATTCGGACTTTCAAAAGAGCCGATTCGCCGGGCCGAGCCGGGTTTATGGTTCCAAGCCGGATTATTCCCCGGGCTGTGGATCGCACCCGAATCCGCCGGATTTTAAGCCAGGCCGTGCGAGCGCTGGGTCTGGCGCGATTGAAAGGATACGATCTCGTAATATCAGTTTCCCGTTCCCTGCCAGGTGATTTCAAAAGAATTCAAAGCGATATCAGTACAGCCGTTGCTAAAACTCTATGATTACTCTCTATCGCCTCATTAATACGTTTATTCGAAACAGTCAAACTCCGCTCTTGGCGACTACCACCTGCAAATATTATCCCTCCTGCTCGCAGTACGCCGAGCTGGCGATTAAAGAGCGCGGGATATTCGTCGGTTCCTTGAAATCCATCTGGCGGATTATCCGGTGCAATCCCTGGAGCCGCGGCGGCATTGATTTTCCCTCACCCCAATGATTACTGATTTTTTTCGAGAAGTACTGTATCGTCCTCTGTTCAATGTTCTCATTGGTATTACCAATGTCATTCCCGGCCATGACGTCGGATTGGCCATTATCTTTCTGACAATCCTCGTTCGGCTTATATTTTTGCCGCTTTCCATCCGCTCCCAGCGTTCTCAACGGGCACTGAACCAACTCAATCCGAAAATCCAAGAGCTGCGGGAGAAACACAAAAACGACCAAGTTGCTCAAGGCCAAGCGATTATGCAGTTGTACAAGGATAACAACGTCAGCATGGTTGCCGGCTGTTTGCCGATTCTGATTCAATTCCCCATTCTCCTGGCCCTCTATCGCGTCTTTATTGCCGGTTTGAGCGCCAGCAGTCTGTCGCTGCTCTATCCTTTTATCCATAACCCCGGAACCTTAAATACTGTGTTTCTAGGATTTTTAAGCATCGTCGGCAAGAGCCGTGTGCTCGCGGTGATAGCAGCGGCGCTGCAATTTATCCAGATACGCCAAAGTACGCGGCTGCTGGGCGGGTCTGGGAATAACCAACAAATGGCGGCTATCAACAGTCAGATGATGTATGTGATGCCGGCAATGGTGTTAATCATTGGCTGGAATTCTCCGGCCGGGCTCCTCTTGTATTGGGTTACAACGACGGTATGGGCCATGGGTGAGCAGTGGTATATCCGCCGGACCCTTTCATAGCATATGGATCAAGACCATGTTACTCGTTTAATTAAAGAAGTCGTGGAGCGGACGATGAGCGTCCTAGGTGTTGAGCACCGAGCGGATGTTGTCTCGGAGAATCGTGATGGAAAAACAGTGCTCACTGTTTCAATTCAGGCACCGGAACACGGTCGTCTTTTGATTGGGAAAAACGGCCAGAATCTCCACGCACTGGAACAGGTCCTGAAAGCCGTAGCTGCCAAGGATGCGACTGGCGCGTCGCTCGTTTCGGTGGACGTCAATGATTACAAAAAATCACGCGCGGAGCGCGTGATTCAGATTGCCCGCGAAGTTGTCGCCAGAGTCCGAGCGACGCGCCGGGCCGAAGCGCTGATGCCCATGTCTTCATACGAACGCCGCATTGTACATACCGAGCTGGCGGCAATGTCCGATATTGCGACCGAAAGCGTGGGCCAGGAACCCCAGCGCCGGATTGTCATCAAGACCGTCGCCTCGTCCCTGAACTAGCTGTTTTTACTCCCCGCTTACCTTGATAGCGTATAAGCTGTGGTCGGATTGGTTTACGATAATCAGAAAATCCTGGAGATGAGACAGAAATACTCGTTCGCCGGAAATAATCACATTTGAAGAAATGGTTTGTGAAGCGCCGGTTGCCAGATCAAGCCGGGTAACCGAGGTTTCTCCTTTGGTGTCCACCAGGCAAAACGCCGCACCGCCGTTGAGGGTCGGCGCGCATAGCGCGGCATCAACGGAGAGAGGAAGATTTATTTGGCTTTTGTCGGTGAGATTGTAGCGGGCCAAGACCGGATAGCCATCTTTTTCGACCGAGTAGATAAAACCGGACCCATCAGGAATCCAGACTACACCCAAGCTTGTCTGGCCTTCCAATATTTTTGTTAAGTCTCCGTTAGTGGCCAGAAGGTATAGATCGCTGGTGCCGTCGGCATTGGGTACCGTCAGGGCAAGCGTGTCCGGATTCGGCCAGGCGATCGAAAAGCGATCAAGCCGGGTCTTTAAAATCGTCCGAGCATATTGGTCCCCCGGTGCGCCGGTGGTAATAATCGTTTCGTCGTTTATCTTTCTGACGGCGGCGATAGAACTGCCGTCGGGCGAAAAGGCCGCATCAAGAACATTGGTCCCCATGCTGAATGCGCGGCCGGTGCCGTAGCTGTAATATTTAAACTCGGTTGCTTTTGCGGTCGTGAAAATCGTCATCACCTGCTGGCGGTCAGGCGACCAAATGACGCGGCTTAGCTGCGGCAGAATCGCCGTCGAGATATTTGTGTTTTGCCGCGTCACAATATCAGCTTTGGTGGCAATGCCGGTATCGGCTTGGTAATAGAGAACGCTTTCGCTGGCAATATCACTGACCGGAGAGATCGTTTCTTTTTCAGAGAGCTGGAACAGTCCCTGGGGCACAATCGTCTGACCCGTCGAGCCGGCGAGGTTTTGGAACCGGTCCAAAATACTTCCCTTTTGGGCAGCGCCGGCGTCTGATTTTAATCCCGATTGAATAAGGATATAGCCGGCCAAAAAAGAAAGCAGCGAAGCGGTTAAAATACTGAAAGCCAGAATTTGTTTTGGAATCTTCATAAATTAAATTCTGCTGGCAATACCGGCGGTGTGAGCAATTTGTTCAGCTTTTGCCGCAATATGCTGAATGGTTTTGCTGCGCGACTTGATGAATGCGTACACTAACGCGATTAAGTCCAGTGGAAAGTCGCCGATAAACGGGACCGCGTCTATAACCAGCGATATATCCCAGAGAATTCGCGCTTCACGCATGGATTTTCGATATTTCCGGGTAAGAAAGAACAAAATAACGCTGATTCCCACATCTGCCACCCAGCATATCACGGTTACAATCAAACCAACGGCCGTGGCCGCAGCGGCAGTGCCGACCCAGGCCAAGGCCAGCTGGATAAGAATGAGGAAAAATGAAGCTATGAATACAAGCCAACCCATGCGTTTTATGGCGGGCTGGCTTTCGGCCGCGGCGGCATCCGCCGCAGCCTCCTGGGCCCGCAGCATCTCCAGTTGAGATTGCTGCCAGGTCTCCTGGTCATCAATCAATTGTGGGTCAGTGGATGCGTCAGCCATGGCTATTTTTGTAATCCGGCCCATTCTTCCTTGGCCTTCTCAATCTCAAGGATCTGGCGCGGATCCGACGTGATGATCTGATCTTCGGCGTAGGATGCAACGACACGGATACCGATATGGTTCTGACCCAAGAAGAAGAGGCCAAAGCCAACGCGAGCCTCCAGAAGATAAAATTTCTCTGAATCGGTTAGATTGAACGTCTGCTGGACCACGTCAATCGCGGCTGGTGACTGTTTCATCAGCATCTGAATCGAAGAGTTAGTCAAAATTGTCTTGCCTTGCGGACTGGCCAGGAAGTCTGGAATATCTTGAGAAATGGTCGTCAGACCGGCGTAATATTTACGGGCCCGTTTGGCGATATTGGAGAGGAAATTCGCTCCAATCTCATATTTCATGAGCCACCAGGCCTCATCCACGATCAAGATGCGTTTTTTGAGAGTGCGGCGAACGGTAACCCAGATAAAGTTCAAAATCAGATACATCGCTAATGGCCGGAGCTCTTCTTCCATGTCTCGGATGCTGAACACGACGAGCTGATTGTCGAGTGGGACGTTGGTTGGCTGGTTTAGGAAACCGGAAAACGTGCCTTGGGTGTATTTTTTCAGCCGCGTCGCCATTGATTCGGCGCCCTGCAGCCCTTCGAGAATATTCTGAAGGTCGGAAAGAACCGGCGGCGAAGCGCGGGAAAAATCTGAATCTGGCGTAATGTCCTTGATAGCATACGTCTGGATTAGCGCTTCATCGAGGATCGCTTCTTCTTCCGGCGTCAGTTTCTCGAAGATAAGCTTTAAGAGGCCGGTTAAATCCAGAATATGCGACTTGAACACGTCAGCCGGCGATTCCCCTTCTTTGGGTACCGGCAAATCAAACGGATTGATATGCTGATCGGAATTGACTGAAATTTTGACCGTGGAGCCGCCGACGGTATCGGAAAGATATTTGTACTCGTCTTCAGGATCAATGATCAGCACTTGGGTGCCGAAGATTAAGCTGCGGAGAATTTCCAATTTAACGGTGTAGCTCTTGCCGCCGCCGGATTTGCCGAACACGACGGCATTCGCGTTTTCCAAGTTAAAGCGGTCAAAGAGGACCAACGAGTTGTTGTGGGTATTGATGCCGTACAAAATGCCGCTGTTGGAGGTCAAATCGAATGAAACAAACGGAAACAGCGAGGCCAGCGGTTCCGTGTTCAACGATGTGTGGACGGTCAGACGGTCGTCGTCGATCGGAAGCGTTGAATTAAACCCTTCCAGCATTCGGAATGTGGCCGGCTTGGCCATGACCAGCTGGTATTCCAGCAGGCCTTTGAGTTTGGCTTCGGTTTCATCCAAGTCCTTGATCGAGTTTTCGTAGATAGTGATATAGATGCCGAGCTCGAAGAATTTGTCGGTTCCCTGCTGGAGCTTGTCGCGCAGGGCTTCAATGTCCTGCATGGCGGTTTCCAGAATCGGATCCCGAACTTTGCCCTTAGCAGCTTCTTCCATCGCTTGGGCCTGGAGTCGAGCCAGCTGATCGCGGAGCTGCTTCAGGACCGTCACCGTGCTTTTTGGATGGACAAAGAATGAAATATCCAATACCCGATCCAGGTTAATGATCGGCGAGAACCAGCTGGTGTTTAGATACCGCGGATAGGTGGCCAAAAAAATGGTTCGGGCATACTTGGGCCCCAGCTGGAGATAGTTGCTGGAAACCGAAAGCGCCGCCGGAGCCAGCTGATCGCGGATATCAGGTGCAGATGGTTGGGTGGGAGTATTTGCCATATAAGAATTAAACAGCGGGCTGCTCCGGCGGCGCTACGCGCCGTTCGCCGGGGTTGTACAGTCCATAGTACACGTCCATTAATTCGGCTTGTTCCAGCAACTTTACCTTCAAACCAAGACTGATCAAACCATCCATCACCAATTCGGTGCGCTGCATCAGCTGGACGCGGTATTTTTCCAACTCTTCGGGATTGATCCGCTTGATGACGCCGCCGGGATTAAAGATGCTCTGGAAACTTTTCAAAATACCGGACTTAGACGGTGTTTCGTAGATATAGAACGGGAGGACGACGTAAAATTTCTTGGACATGATATTGGAGAGTTCCAGCAATTCTTTGACGAACTTCGCATATTCGACGGCTTGGATTTTCAGCAGCTCATTCTGGGTGTTGTCGGCCGCTGTATCTAAGGTTTTGATGTATTCATCCATATTCAACTGCCGCGAATTGACGACGATCTGAAGCGGAAAATCAATCGAATTCAGAAAGTTCTGGAAATTGCCGAGAATGCCCATCTGCTCCCCTTCCGAGCGGAGCTCAAAGTTGATGGCCGAGACTTCAATGACGGCCCGAAGCGATCCGTTGGTCAGCAAGACCACGTTCCCTTGGATATCTGCGATCTCAACCAGATTTTTGGTGGAAAGATTAGCCATTGCGTTTGGTTTGGGTAAGGTAGTTGGGAGTCTGCTCTTCCGGCTGGAAAAGGTATTTCTTTTGGCCGAAGGTGAAGGCAATCGCATTGGCGACGTAGTTGATGAGCGGCATGTCGTCGATCTTCAAAAACGCGAACGCGAGCGATATGGCGGCGACGGGAATGGCGATCAAGATCGCCCAGATGCTGTGGCTGATGCTGAATATCAGAAACAGAACGGTCCCGCCGGCGGCAATCCACAAAAACTGTTTGAGCGTGAACGGCCCGACGATATTGATCTCCGTCTGGATGAATTGTGGAATCTGGAAACGCATTAGGATTGATTTTTGTCTCTTAAGTTTACCACGTTATTCGGATTTATGGTTGCGGACGGCGGTTTGGGTGGCTTAATCGGGGTCATCGGCTCAATCCGAGGGAAATATCGAGGTGCTACTCGCGTTGATGCTTGTGGCCCCTGCGGAGTTGAAGCACGGGGATTTGAATTTTGCTCTGTATTCTCTTCTTCATCTTCCTCCTCTTCCTCGATCGTGCTTTGAGTAATTTGAGAAGATCGTGGGACTACTGTGCCGGGCGGTTGGCCAGGAATCCCAAATCCGATCGGCTGTCTATATGTCCCCGATCCTCGTCCAGAACGTGCCTGCTGGTTCGGTGTCGATTGTTGGCTGCCGACCGCATTGACGGATTGTCTTTGTTGATTAGCGTTTGCTTGGTTCGGCTGATTGGTTTGGGCGAAGTTATTTTTGGGTGCCACACTTTCTAGAATTAACAACTTATCACTGTTGCCCTGCTCATTGAGGATCTTTTCAAGATTGTCTCTTAGGTTTTTGCGGGTTTTATACGAGACGTTTGAGTCAGTGATCTTGTGTTTAAGGGATGCTTGGAACTCAAGTGTTTTCCAAAGGTCATCTGGCATTGCAGCGATATTCTTGGCTTCTGTATCAAGCGATTTTCTGATTGCACCTAATTTTGTCATCGCAACAGTTTTGGATCCAGTCTTGTATATGGGTTGACCAGCGGCATCGGTAAGTGGTTTTCCTGTAGCGTCTTTTTCTGGTTCAGGCTGTTCAAGTATGTTGTTATTTTTCTTAAAGTCATAGACGAGGTCAGGACGCAACTTGCCGAAATCCTCCAAAAACTTCTTTGTTTCAGGGGACTGGACGCCGCCCAGGATACTGGCTGCCTTGTTTAAATCCTCCTCTTTCAAACCAGCCGCCATCTTGGCATCCCCCGCTACATATCGGAGCATCTCTCGGCGCGCGGGCGTGAGTGTCGGATAGTTCAAAGAGTCATTGAGCGCAATGGATTTAAGATTTTTGATGCCGTCAAACTTAGCGTCCTTTGCCGTCTTCACCAGATCGTTAATGGCATA
This sequence comes from Minisyncoccota bacterium, assembly GCA_035549275.1. Taxonomy (GTDB): domain Bacteria; phylum Patescibacteriota; class Minisyncoccia; order 2-02-FULL-40-12; family GWA2-44-9; genus 2-01-FULL-49-17. The sequence goes on from DASZRH010000030.1 coordinate 31,371, forward strand.
GGGATTTCCGCGGAGCTGCCGCAGTGTTTCTTCAAACATTGTGCCATCCATACCACCCTTTTCGAGTAAAAGTTTTCGGTACGCATACCCCTCTGAACTGGCCGCAGATTTTGAAGCAAGCGTTCGAAGCTGGTTAATGTCAATGCGGCCAGTATTATAATCATTTTCTGCTTTTGAATAAGCGACTTTGGCGTTTTCAGTAAACTGTCTTTGGGTCCTGAATGGCCATTGGCCAGCCACAGCAGCCCTCTGGCGCTCAAGCCCCTCTTGTCCCCCGTAGATCTTATTAAGGTATTTATTCTGAAATCCTTGTTTCTGGAATTGTTCCCTTCTTTTATTGTAAGCATACTGATAAGAATCTAAGGAACCGCCGCCCGGAAGTGGTATTCTTTTAACTAGATTAGTAGCCCAGCCCACGCCTTTTTTGAACGTATTGTCTCCGGTCCAGGCGGTTGTTAGTTGCATGGCCCAGACTGCGCCCATTACCAGCATGACAGCAGCGAAGATGTAGAAGAAAAGTAAGCTGAACGAAGCGCTGTTTGTGAGACCAGCAATAAGTCCTTTATCTAGAGCACTTTGAGAATCACTGGCGATCTTGAAACCGATTTGTTTTGTAATCTCGCCTCTTTGTGAAAGGAAAAAGAGGGTCAGGTACAAGAAAAAGAGATAAACCGGCAAGAACAGATTCCACCCAAAGAACATTCCCCACCAACGATAGAATTGTTTCTGTGTTCCCGGCAAAATATTCGCCATCCAGGCCAATGGTGAAATAATGAGGAGTCCCCAAATGACAAAGATGCGAATAACCGCAAAAAAGGTAGCCACCAAAATGCTGAACAAAAACATCGCGCTGATCACGAGGCGCATAATGGCAGAGATTGCGCCAGCCGAAAAGACGTCAATGTCATAGATACTGCCGCTATCCCCCGGGGTCAATCCCACCAAACTTGTCGGACTCAAATATTGCCCGAGTTTATCAGCGGGATTGCCGATTGCTGCCAGAAATACATTCGTAAGCACTTGGCACGCATCGATTACGAGCCCCCCCAATACCAGACTGAAATTAATGAGAACGGCGACGATAAGAAAACGGACAATCATTTTTTGAAATGAATATTTGGAAGAGTCAAAAATCGTTGCAAACGCCATCCAGATCAGCAACACGACAAACAGCATATTTGAAAAATTCCGGAGAATCGTCCAGGTGCCGGTAATCACGGGCATATCATTAAACGCCCGAAGATAAAGAGCGAAATTAAATACTCGAAGAACGACCGAAATGAGCTGAATAATAATACTATTCAGCGAAGTGATTAAGAATGTTATGACTGTCCCTAGGCTCGTAAGTGAACTAAAAATATCCATAGATTATGGGGTGGGTGTTGGGGTGCTGCAAGTTGCGTTTACGGCAGTGATGATCTCGGTTAGGGGGGTTAAGACATTGTTGCGGGCGGTATTCAAGTCATCGCGGTCTTGGGTAGTCATAATATGATCTGGATTCCCGAATACTCCGGTAATATCGTGATACGTAGCAAGCAGAAGATCAATTTGATGGAGGACGCTGTTGATCTGATCAGAATACTGGGTGCCAGTGGAATCATCTTTCTGGCCGCTTAAGAGGTCAGACATGTCCGAGAATGGATTAGGCCCGGTCAGGCCCGTATCCCCCATAGTGGCGGCGCTGCTGGAGAAATTGTAGCTGGCCAGTTGCTGATACGTTCTGGTGAGGACGTTCAGAAAACCTGCCTGTGGCGCAGTGGCTGAACATACCGGCGCTGCCGGGTTATTTGGGTTAGTTCCCGTATCGGTTCCCGTATCGGGATAATTTAGGGTGCTGGTGCCCGCATCGCCGTCGCCGGCTAGGATATTGTCGCCGTCATTGGGATTCGATTGGTCAAGCAAGTGATTCAGAAGCTTCACAATTCCAGTGGAAATGAGCGTCCCTAATTCTTGAGTGTTGGCGAGCCAGCTAAATTCGGCATTGATGGTTGCGGCCGCATTATCAGCGATATAGCTGCCCGTGGTTTTGATGGATTTATATACGATGCAACTGCCGGCAAAGCTGACTTGGCAACTGTCGGCCTTGCCGTTGCCGCTGATACCCGTGTATCCTTTTCCTGCCACAGCCTGATTCACATCGGCCGACTGCGCTGCATTGCGCTGTTTTGTGGCTTCGTTGTAGGACAAAAGCAAAGCACCGTAGTAGTTGTTTTGCGGCTGGGCAAGGCGAGCAATGGCGTCCCAGCCGCCGGCGCCGGCAAAGTCCTGATCGAATTTAGCGGGATCAAATCCGGCTGGCATAGTACAGCCGATATCCGAAGCGAACGAAGTCAAGCTGTCGGTTCGGGTTTTTTGCGAACCGAGTGAGATTTTTTGGTTCGGACTTAAGCCAAATACTTTTTTCAGATCGTCGCCGAAATACGGACAGAGTTTCGAAGTGCTCAGCATTGCCCGAAAAACATTCTCGCCTCGATATTGGGCTTGATTTTGGAAATTATTCCAATCAGTAACAAACGATGCTCCCCCGTCGCGTCCGCGGGTCTGGATAATGGTGCTAATGTTGCCGCTTAAATTATCGAATATTTCTCGAGCAATACAGCGGGCAATAATGTCGGTGCGGGTAGTCTTATCTGTAAAAGCGTCTGCAAATTTTTCGGAGTTACTATCATAGACCGGAACAGTCAATCCGATCCCGCCTATGCCCGTGAATAAGTTTGTTAATCTTTTCTCCAGGCCTCCAATTTTATTTGTGAGCCAAGGTGCAAGAGATGCCCCAACATAGCAACCCGTGAATTTGGTTGCGGTACTGACTACCACGTTTGCCGCTTGAGCTCGCGGAGTCTCAAAAGGAGAAAACATCGTATAGGCGATGGTTGCGATTGAAAGGCAGATTGAAATGAAGCGCCTGGTCATTGATTGATGTTGAGAAATGAAGTATCGATCTTCTGGTCGGTTAGTGCGGTGCTATAGTCGGTGATGAATGTGAAGTATTTTTCGTACATGTCCCCGACAGCATCAAGCGCGAATGATGCTTTGATTGGATCGGCGTCACCCATGGAAAGAGCCTGGCAAATATCGCGCATCTGTTGGACGATGCTTAGGAATTCCGAATCCGTTGGAATCAGCTTTTTGGGCACCGATAGATCAAGGCCTTCATTTAAGATCGAAGTATATTGATTGGCCTGATCGGCATAAGATTTTTTAATGCTGTCTGTGAAACCGTCGCTTCCGATCGCATCAAGAGTTTGAGATAGGACCGAAGATGTGGAAGAAAATTGGGAACCAAACTCATTAACAAGTTTAGTGAAAGATTGGAGATATGATTTTTGGTCGTCGGCACCGTCGTTTGCGGTGTGAAGCGAAGCAGGATCGACCGTTTTGCTGAATAGGTATGTTGCAGAATCAGCGACTGAAGATGTAATATCCGACCACGCCTGGTTGTAATTTTCGCTGTCAGTCTTCAGATCCCCGGCGGCGAGACCGTCTACGGTAAGACTAGCCAGTTGATCGGTTAAGTTGCCATTCTCGATAAGATCGTTGGGGCCGGGTACGCGCGGATCATGGCCAGAAGCGACTTCTTCCCCATCTTTAAAACCGTCGCTATCGGTGTCGGGATCATAGGGGTCAGTGTTCCAAAGCGCTTCTTGAATATTGGAAAGACCATCATGGTCAGGATCATCGTCGGATGCGCCAATTGAAGCGGTTTGCGAAAGTGTTGGACCCTTGAGAGCCTCGACATGTAAAAATTTAGCAAATTGCCAAACCAAAATCATAGCGGCTCCTGCCATGATCGCAATGAAAAAAGTAACCTTCTTCGGCATTATTAATTTGGGATATGCCAGGTGGTAAAAACCAGCTTCTTCCCTAGCTTTATTATACTACAGAGTCTATCTGCCGATACCGCCGGGTGTTGATAGTCAGAGCTTAGGATGTGCCGACCTTTAAGATGAGGGGGCCGCCACCCACTGGAGTGCAGCCAAAGCCGCCTGGCTGCAAGCAAACATCGTACCCGCTCGCGATGCCTAAGACCCAATTTCCGCCCCCAAAGATGTTGTAGTATCTATAAAGTGTTGAGGAGCCCGGGCGGTACATGAAAACGCCCGGCCGTGGCGGCCCTACCGTGATCATCACGTTAAAACTGCATGAGCAAGGAATGCTGCTGATGAGTCTGCCGCCGAATGGTGTACCAAACGTTGCTGCATCCACGAGACCAGGTAGGAAAAAAGACAGAAAAGACGCCACCAAGAGAAATACAAGAGAAACTCTCCGCATACCCCTATTATACCACTGTTTTTAGTGTCGGCGGTTAAGGTGTTGATAAGTTTTGAGCTAATTGCTGCCATTGTGCGACGGAAAGATTTTCGGCACGGATAGCCGACAAAAGACCGGTTTTTTCAAACGCTGCGAGAACGGCTTCCCGGCTATAACGTCCCAGGAGGTTGTTGAGCAGCTGCTTGCGCCTGGAGGAAAAGCCGAGCCGGGCAATATCCAGGAAATTAATACCCAATTCCGGCCGTGGCCGGAGGCGGATCACGGCGGAATCCACCGCCGGTATCGGCCGGAAGCTTCCGGCCGATACCGGCATGACGATTTCAGGCTCCGTATAGTACTGAATGGCCGCGGCCAGAAGATTCATGTGCGGCGGCTGGGCCAAAATCCGCTGGGCAACCTCTTTTTGAACCATTAGCACAAGCAGCTGTGGCCGCGGCCACTTTTCAAGCGCGAGTTTAAGAAATCGCCCGGTGATATAGTACGGTAGATTGGCGACGATTTTATAGCTGTCTGATACAAGGTTGAATTCTGTAGGATCGAACTCAAGCGCATCCCCTTCTCTGACCTGAACCGACGAATCCAAAAATTCTTTTCGAAGCTCTTCAATCAGACGATGGTCTTTCTCGATGGCGATGACGGTGCCCGCGTGCTGGACCAGGAGTCGGGTTAATAGTCCTGTGCCGGGGCCGATCTCCAGTATCGTATCGGTTGCCGACAGTTCGGCGGCCTCGACAATGCGCGCGGCGACACCGGCATTGATGAGAAAATTTTGGCCCAGCGATTTTTTTGCCGATACATTAGTCATATGACAGAACTTCTTCATAGTCATCGCTCGGGTCCAGCAGCTGATAGTCAAGCAAATCTTGCGGCATTTCGGACAGAAAACGTGACGGCAGATTGACTTCGGTGCTACCGAAGATGTTGCGGTACTTGGCGTGGGTCAGAACGAGACGTTCTTTAGCCCGAGTAATGCCAACATAGCAGAGGCGGCGCTCTTCTTCCATTTCGTGAGGATTGTAGATCGTCCGGCTGTGCGGGAACAGCCCTTCTTCCATGCCGACGATAAAGACCATCGGAAATTCGAGTCCCTTCGACGAGTGCATGGTCATGAGGTTTACCCGCGCGACATTGTCTTTGCCGCGATCGGCGTCCTGCAGGAGCGCGATTTCTTCCAGAAATCGCGCTCGGCCTTCATCCGGATCGAGATTATCATAGCCCCGCGCTACGGTCATCAATTCGCGAATGTTCTCCATCCGCTCCTCAACATTCTCGTAATTGCCGCTTTTGGCCAAACTTAAGGTGCGCAAGTAGTCCTCATAGCGGATTGATTCAACGATATATTCGATGACTTTTGTGACCGGCCGTTCGGCTGCAACTGCTCGGAGGTCGGCTAAAAGCTCGGCGAATTTTTTCAAAGCTGCTCCCTTTTTGTTGTCTGTTGCCGCCAATTCTGCCAGGCCTTCGGTGAGGTCTTTTGTGCCGGCGGCGATAATTTTGTTGTATGTGGCTTCGCCGATGCCGCGAGCCGGCGTGTTGTAGATGCGTTCGAACGCCAAAATATCGGTCGGATTATGGATAAATTTCAGATAACTTAGAATGTCTTTGATTTCTTTGCGATCGTAGAATTTTAGGCCGCCGACAATCTGGTATGGCAGGTGCTTCACGATGAGCGCCTCTTCGATGGCTCGGGACTGGGCGTGTGTGCGGTAGAGAATCGTGAAGTCATTCAATTTGTATCCCTGGCGGAGATATTTTACGATCTGCCCGACGACGAAATTAGCTTCGGCCCGCTCGTTGAGCGTTTCTTTGACTACGATTCGCTCCCCCGCTCCGTTCTCGGTCCAGAGCGTCTTGGGAATTTGGTTTTTGTTGTTGGAGATAATATGCTGGGCCGCAGCGAGAATCGTCTGGGTCGAGCGGTAGTTTTGTTCCAGCAGAATAACTTGGGCGTCGGCGTAATCTTTTTGGAAATTCAGAATGTTTCGAATATCAGCTTCGCGGAATGCATAGATGGACTGGGCATCGTCGCCGATCACGAAGAGGTTTCGGTGCTTTTGGGCCAGCAGCTGAACGAACTGGTACTGGTCGTGGCTGGTGTCTTGGTATTCATCAACGAGAATATATTTCCAAAACTCGTGGTACTTGGCGAGAATGTTCGGATGATCTTTGAAAATTTTGACCGTCAAGACGATCAGGTCGTCAAAATCGAGCGAGTTCATATTTTTGAGCTGAGTTTGATATTGTTGGTAGAGCTTGGCGACCAGCTTCTCGATGTATTCATGAGGCCGATAGCTGTCGGGCCAGATGAGATCGGTCTTGAGTTTCGAAATTTTGTTGAGCATAGTCCGCGGGTTGTAGCGCTTGGGATCGATTTCCAGTTCACCCATGATGCGCTTCATGAGTGCAAGCTGATCATCACTGCCGAGGATCGAAAACTGGTTGCTGTAGCCCAGAACGCCGATTTCACGGCGCAGAATCCGAAGGCCCAATGAATGAAAGGTGCTGATTGCCGGCAATTCTTGTGATTTCTTTTTGGCTGTGCCCAGGAGCGTGCCAATGCGTTCTTTCATTTCGTTGGCGGCCTTGTTGGTAAAAGTGATGGCGAGAATGCTGGCCGGCGGGATGCCGGAAGCGATCAGATATGCGACTCGATGTGTGAGGCAGCGTGTTTTGCCGGAACCGGGTCCGGAGATAACCAAAACCGGGCCGTCGAGCGTTTTGACGGCTTCAATTTGCTTATCATTCAACCCTCTCAAGATCGCGTCCTTCATGCGTCCATATTCTACCGCATTTCTTGAAAAATGTGGACTACATCCGTGCGAATTGGAACCAAGTGATGCGGGAAATTAAACTAATTGGTTCCGCTTACGCCGAACAATACTTTTAACTTGTTTCTGTTCTTTTTCTTTATTTCAAACCCCAAATTAGTCGATAAAATAAAAACCGTCTTAAAAACCCAGAAACGAAGATAATAACCACTTATGATTTTAGGTTTAACAAACTTGGGAGTTCGGTATTCATTATCTCCATTTTCTATTTCGGTCGATAAAAAAGTGTCGTTACCGAAACCTATCTCTGCAAATACTTTTTTCATAATGGTTCTAATACAAACAAATTTGGTGGACCTGGCGAGAATCGAACTCGCGCCTCCGCAATGCGAATGCGGCGTTGTACCACTTAACTACAGGCCCCTGACATATACTGTCGGGCTGCCGAGAATCGAACTCGGTCTTCACGAACCCGAATCGTGCGTACTACCGGCATACTCCAGCCCGAATATCCGCTCTATAATACCAAATTTTAAGATTTTGACCAGGGTTAGCGGTGGCCCGTGCTGCCGAACCCGCCGCGCGTTTTGGCTTTCATTTTGGAAGTTTCTCGCCACGTCGCGCGGGAGAATTTCAGGAGAATTCCCTGTGCTACGCGCGTCCCCTTTTCAACAGTTACTGTCTTTCGGGTAAAATTGTGCGCCAGGAACTTGTACTCATCTTCATCCCCGGCATAGTCGGTATCAATAATGCCAACTCCGTTTACGGGTAAAAGGCCGAGCTTGTGCAGCGAACTGCGGGCCGCCAGCAGCACAAAATAACCCTTAGGAACGGCAATGGCCACATTCAGCGGAATCAACGCGGTTACGCCAGGCTTGAGGGTTACTGTTTCCCGCGCCGCAAGATCGAAACCGGCTGCGCCGGCGGTTTTGTATTCCGGGAGTGGAAGCGATGGGTCAAACCGTTTAATCTTGATCTGTTTCAACATGGTATTTTTCGGCAATGGCTTCGTCTTCAGCTTGCTGGGCGCGGTGTATCTTTTCCAGGGCCGCGGTAAGTTCTGCGGGCGTGCTCTTGTCCAGTTCGTGAATGCGGCCGACGAGATGGTCGCGCTCATTCAGGGCTGGGTTCTCAAGCACTTCAGCCAAAAGCATATTCAGAACGAGCCCGACTTTCGGGCCTGGGCCGCCAGAAAGTTCATTCATGACGTCATGCCCATTCACCTTGAGCATTTTAACCGAGATGGGGTCCTTGGAAACTTTCTCTATCATGTATTTGAGGTGGCGCAATTTGTATGGGACGGCTTTCGGCCGGCCTGATCCGATTCGGTCGGCCTCTCGGAGCTTCAGGAGATCTTCGACGTTTTCGGTGCCGACATTGGCGACCAGGCGGCGGACGGAAGATTCGGTGACCTCGCCGACGTTATAGAAAAACATGTGGTAGCGGACGAGCTTCACCAGGCGATCAGCTAGATCGTTGGGAAGCTTCAAGCGTTCGGCGATGCTGGCAACCATGCGGGCGCCGATGACTTCGTGGCCATAGAATGTGGCGTGAGTGCCTTCGCCGCGCTTGGAGCGGGGCTTGCCGATGTCGTGAAAGAGCGCCGCTAGGCGGACGGCAGTCGAATAGCCCTGGTCGGCGGCGTATTTCAGCGCCAGCGCGTTATGTTCCCAGACGGTATAGATATGGTGGAGATTTTGGGTGACCCCGATCCCCTCGCGCAGTTCGGGCAGGATATACTTCAGAAGGCCGAGTTCTTCCAAAAGCAGAATGCCGTGATACGCGCACGGCGATTCGATGATTTTGAGGAATTCATCGCGAATTCGTTCTTTCGAAATCGCTTCCAGCCACGCGGCGCTGGCGACGATCGCCGCGCGCGTCGGCTTATCAAGGGCAAAATCCAGAACCGTAGCGAAGCGCGCAGCGCGCAACAGGCGCAAGGCATCTTCGGAAAAACGCTTATTCGGATCGCCGACCGTCCGCAGGACTTTGTTATTGATATCTTCTCGGCCGCCGAAGTTATCAATAACAGTCCTGTCGGCGGCCATTGCTATGGCGTTGACGGTGAAATCGCGGCGCGACAAATCTTCGCTCAAGGTCTTGGCGAATCGAATCTCATCCGGATGGCGCTTGTCGGTGTACTTCCCTTCAATGCGGTAGGGCGTTACCTCGATGATGGCCAGGGCCGGGTCTTCGGAACTAGTTTTGATGCCGACAGTGCCGAAATTATTCTCGTAGATGTGTTCGGGAAATAATTTCTGAATTTCTTCGGGTGCAGCGTTGGTGGTAATGTCCCAATCTTTCGGTGGCAGGCCGCGCAAGAGGTCCCTGACGCAGCCGCCGACTGCATACGCTTCAAAACCGCCCATGCGGAGGGTTTCTAGAACTGTCAGAACTTCAGATGGTAGTGTCATGGCAAAATATGTGCCCTCGGTACGAATTGAACGTACATCAAGCCCTTAGGACGGGCCCGTTCTATCCTTTGAACTACGAGGGCAAGGATGCGGGTTTCATCTTGCGAGGATATCATTTTTATGGTATTTTTTCAATTGCATTTAGGGCCGCTAGCTCATCTGGTAGAGCGCTTCCATGGCATGGAAGAGGTGACCGGTTCGATTCCGGTGCGGTCCACCAAATTTGATTTGACGAAGAACGCAATCCGCGCGCGTGGAAGAATAAAAAATAAGACATCTTTTGTTTAAGATGTCTTATTTTACGTTGCTTTGCATAACTTTCACGCGTCTAATACTTGTTATCTTGCTATTCGGAATATCTAGATAATCCGTAACATGATCTTCTGTCGCATTGAAAGCAACCCGTATAGATTCGGGCATCTCTCGTATTAATACACCCGTACAGATATATTCTCTATCTTGCTTGCCGGTAAACGAGACCTCTATATATATATTCGATACGTTTTTTTCTGGATAAAATTTCTTCATTGCATCTTCTTTATTATCTTGATGACTGAGATTGGTATGACATAAAATGTCGGTCGTTTTTTTGGGTGCTCAATTCTTGAATTTCGATATCTCTTGGTTGTTGTAGGATTAGAAACTATCAAGCGCTGCGAGTCCACATCTTCAAGCACGCCGACAGTTTTTATCAAAGAACATTTCCTGCGCTTCGAATACGAGACGAGCGTTACGTCCTCCCATTTTACCAAAATCTTATCGCCTTGTTTTGCGTCACACTCTAACGAAGTTTTTTTTTGCTTCTTGTTTCCCTTGTGTATCAAACTTGGTGGTATGAGCAGACCACGAACAATTCCGTCGAATCTTGGTCTTATTTGTCTTACAAATTCAACGCGTACAGACTGTTCGTCTTTTGAGACATATCCGCAGGCTTCATGTATTCGAAATATGCTCGTACTGTATGTGGGCGTATAGAGATAATATGAATCTATGTATTTTATGATTTTTGCAATCATGAGTTAATTCTAGCAAATTAAGAAGGGGTGGACACAAAAGAGATGCCCACCCACAAAAAGAGTTTCCGATCTATTTCTTCCCGAAGATAGATGACCAGAAACTCTCCGCTCGCGATCCAGACTCATCTGTCTTGCTGAATCTTTCTGAGTTCTTAGAAGAGTTTCCTCTCTCAAAAACCCCAGCTTTCTCGGCGTCATCTCGAGCAGCATGTTCCGCCCGGGCGACGTCTTTCAGCGAATCTCCGCTGTGTTTGGACGTGTCACGATCTGTCCATTTACCCACCCTTCTCACCTCCTTTTGGGTCGGTTTAAGGTACGCACCAAAACAGAACCATTCTGCTTTGTCTGTGTACAATATTGCCTACCACCTACTCTTCTGTCAATACTTTCAGGGTGGAGTACTATTTGACTATGGATTTTAACGTCATTCATCAGTCTCCACTACCCATTGCGTTCGATGCAAAATTTTGATATCGTATACAACTGCCCTTTCAAAATGGCACACACTATGCATACCAACACTATGAACACGCATGATATCCTTCAGCAGTATCGTCAGAAAATCGATCCATCGGTAAAAACCGATTTTAAAGATCCGGTTATTCTTGCTCTTGCCCGAACCATTGCCGACGAGCTTGTTCGCGCGGCGGCGGACTTCCAGGAACTGGTTGCGCTTGAGAAACAGACCACGGCTTCGGAGGTAAAGCGCACGCTTCCCAATTTACTGCATTTGGCCGTAAAGCTTGCTCGCTCTCGTGCAGCCATACTTGGATCACGGCCCTTCCTTGCTTCGATTATCCTTCCCGCCTATGGAGAGAATATCCGCATGAAAGAACGCGGTACCGGCCCGGATCGGCACCCCAACGGTGAGAATTTCATCATTGAGAAAAGCAAGCAGCTCGAATGGCTGTTTGCGGGTTCGCCGAGCACGTATGAAGTGACGATCGTAGATGATATGTCCAAGCCTGACCCCGAGACAAGCGGCCATGCTGCCGCTGCAGTGATCACCGGCAACAGTATTCCTAATTTCCGTGTTCTATTTTTGGAAGACGGCGTCCGGAACGAAAAAGGGGGCGATACGATTGTTGCCCGGGCCTTAGTCGGCGTTGAGCATCCCAAAAACACCAAGAAGGCTGGCGCGGTCTACTACGGTATCGCCAAGGCCATCGAGAAACACGGCATAGCCGATTTCCATGTGATTGTCTTGACCGATTGCGATCTCTCGGTCGATATCGGCCAGCTCGGAAATTTGGCCAATCCAATTCTGAACGCTGCTGCCATGGCGGCAGCCGGCTCACGCCGGCTGCCTGAATCCATACTGGAGATTGAAGCGGCTCGGAATCTCCGCGCTAACACGGCCCGATATTTCCGCGAGCTCTTGCTGAAAGGTTTGCTGCCCAAGGATACCCAGTGCGGCGCCAAAGCATTTGCGGCCGCGGCGCTCAGCGAAGTCATCTCTTCTGGCATGCAGATTCTTGATTTCTCTTTCGACATCGAGCTGTTGACCAAGATTGCACTTCGGTACTCCCCTAACAAAGCGGTGCCCGTAGCGGTCGCGTGGTTCGACAGCGCCGAGCTGACGACCACGGATTCATCGGTTCACTTCAACATCATGAAGGCCCAGCTGGCGATTGCCAAAAGCAACCAGACTGGCTCCGGACCTGTATTCGATGAGGCTGTGGCGGTATCGGAACACCTTACGTCCGATGAAGGTGTCTGGCTCAAACTCTTGGAAAACCTGAAAGACCAACCGGCGATCGTTGAAAAGGTTCAGTCCTTTGATCCGGCCATCTTGCCAACATTAAAGAAACTGTCGGTATAGCATAGCAACGAATCCGGCCCCTTCGGGGCCGGATTTTTTACACTCTTGACCAATTTATATTTTTTGATTATAATTGCAACAGTCGCGGTTTTTGTTCTTTTAGTACGCGACGGGAAGGGAGCCATGTTAGCGACTGCCCAACAGAAGACGACGGAATCCCGGGACACGTTCAAAAGCGTCGTTTTGTGGATCCGCCGCGTTGTGGCCGGCGAGGAATTGCCGGTCCCGGCGGAAGTGGCTGCCGTCGTGCGGTTAGCCGAACGTTCGAGCAAGGTCCTGTATTGGATCTTTGCGACGGCGAGAAACACGGCGCCTGCTACGCGGAAGGCCATGATCGCGGAGGGCGATCAGCTCCGGAAAAACGCGCTGGATGTTCTGGCGCGTGTCCGCGGACCGGTCAGCGAGCTTCGCGAGCTGACCGAGAGTTCCTTCCCTCCCCGCGGCATCGTCGCCGCGAGCGAGGACTTGCATCGAGCTGTCAGCCAGCTTGAGGCCAGTCTCGAAAAGGCCGATCAAGATCGGAGGCATCTGATCGGTTAGGAGGCGCTATGTGTAGCGGCCAAGCGACAACGCCGGTGAGCGTGACCAGGATGGTCACCGCTCACCGGCGTGTTTTGTTTAGAGCATCCCCAACTCGTGCAGCGCGGCTTCAAAATAGCGGATTGCTTTGACCGCTTCCGCATGCCGGAGGAAATAGTTTACTTCGTGGGCCAGCCGGTTTCGGACTTTGTGAGCCTCCCAAAGGCTGTCAATCGAAAGCAGCTGTGTTTTATCAATATTCATCAGGCGTTCCCCCATCGTCTCGCCGGCAAACGAATTTTTCAAAATGTCGTCCACTAATTTGTCGGCTTCGATAACCGCCACTTTCCATTCGCTTTCATTGGTGGAATCGAGGTGGTTCAGAATTTCCTGCCAGCGGTCGTGCATCACCGTGGCCGGAGAGGCTGACGGCGGCGTTTCGATTGCCGCGGCCAGCGTGCGCTTTAATTCGTGCGCTTTCCGCGACGTCCGGACAATGGCAAATAGAAGTACGATGCAGATCGGAACCAACATGAATTCAAGCAAATGGATGAATGAAGATCGTAGAATATAGTCATTGCCGGATTCGGTAATAGCAGCCAGGTCATAGGAGCCGAATTTCAAAGATGTCGCCTCATAGACGGCGGTTAGGATTGTAACGACAAAATTGTTTAACAGTTGGCTCATAGACGCGATTGTTCGAATGCGAAGGCAGCGTTCAGCATTGTGTTCTCGTCAAAGGGTTTACCGATAAACTGGAAGCCGACGGGAAGGTTGCTGTCCCGGCCCCGGCCGCATGGGACCGAAATACCAGGAACGCCAGCCAGGTTCAGCGGCACGGTATAGATGTCTTCCAGGTAGAGCGTGAGCGGATCGGAAACTTTCTCCCCAAGCTTGAAAGCGGTATTAGGTGTTGTGGGGCCCACGATAACGTCTGCCGATTTGAACGCTTCATCGAAATCTTTTTTGATCAGCGCGCGAATTTTTTGGGCTTTCAGATAGTACGCATCATAGTAGCCGGAAGAAAGCGCATACGCTCCTAGCATGATGCGGCGTTTTACTTCTGGGCCGAAGCCGTGGGAACGGGATTTGATATACGTATCAAGGAGCGTCTCGCTCTGGGATGCTGAATAGCCATAGCGAATACCGTCAAAACGGCTTAAGTTTGCCGATATTTCGCTGGGAACGGCGATGTAGTAGGCGGCCAGAGCATGTTCGAAGTTTGGCAGTGATATTTCGACGATCGTCCCGCCCAATTTTTCAAGCTGAGCGATCGCTTCTTTAATGCGCTCGGAAACTTCCGGCGAAAGACCTTCCCTGAAGAATTCTTTGGGCACGCCGATTCGCAGGCCACGGATGTTGCCGTTTAGGGCAGCAGCGAAATCGGGAACTGGTCGGTTTACGGTTGTAGAATCAAAAATGTCGCGGCCGCTGATGACGTTCAGCGCCAGTGCGGCATCCGTTACGGTTTTCGTGATCGGCCCGATTTGATCGAATGAGGAAGCCATGGCGATCAAGCCATGGCGGGACACGCGGCCATAGGTGGGCTTGAGGCCCACCACGCCGCAAAGCGCGGCTGGCTGGCGAATGGAACCGCCGGTATCTGACCCGAGCGCAAAAACGCATAAATCGGCGGCGACGGCGGCAGCCGAGCCGCCGGATGAGCCGCCAGGGACGCGTGTGGCATCAACCGGATTTTTGGTCGGGCCAAAGGCGGAATTTTCCGTAGATCCGCCCATTGCAAACTCATCCATATTCGTTTTGCCCAGAAACGAAACGCCGGCTGTCCGAAGTTTTTTGATGACCGTGGCGTCGTACGCGGAGATATAGTTTTCGAGAATTTTGGAAGCGGCGGTGGTCCGAGTGCCTTCAATCAGAATGTTGTCTTTAATCGCGCACGGCACGCCGGCGAGCGAGCCCGATTGGGGCATGTGTTCAGGCGCATCAAATATCGTCAGGTAGGCATTCAGTTCCGGATTTTCCTTCCCTATTTTCCGGTGGTAGTGGCCGAATAATTCAGCAGCTGAAAAGTCGCCTCGCTTCAGGCCTTCGGTGGTCGATGCAATTGTGAGTTTTTCAAGACTCATTTCTTGGTGAGAATGGGCTTTACTTTTATAAATCGGCCGTCATGATCAGGCGCTTGTTCGATGAGCAAGGCATCACGCTGATGTGATAGCGGAAACTCGTTGCGCGTTTGATCGGAGCGGACTGAATTTAATAGCCCCGTGGTTTGGTACAGAGGGTCAACGCCGGAAGTATCTACGGCATTCAAGGTTTCGACGTACGTCAAAATTGAGCCGAGGTCTTTTTTGAGGCGTGTGTGCTCTTCAGATGAGAGCTGAATGCGAGCCAGGGCGGCAATATGGTCAACGTCTTTGTCGGTTAACATGGGTAGTAGGGTATCATGTTATTGTACCATGCGCAAAAATTCCTGTTCAGTAAGGATTTTGACATTTAGTTTTTGAGCTTTATCGTATTTGGAGCCCGGCTCGGCCCCGGCGACCACGTAGTCCGTTTCTGCCGAGACCGACGAGGAGACATCTCCCCCGTTGTCTCGGATGAGAGCTTTGGCTTGGTCTCGGCTTAATGTTTCCAGAGTGCCGGTGAGGACGAATGTCTTGCCGGCGAGCTTGTGCGAGCCGGCTTTTTCCGCTTCTATCTGCAATCCGGATTTTTTGAATTTCTCAAGCAATTTTTTGTTGTATGATTTTTCGAACCAGCTTGAAATGCTGCTTGAAACTACGGGTCCGACGTCCTCGATCGCTTGGAGTTCAGCCGGGCTGGCCATCCGGAATTTTTCGAAGGTGCCAAAACGCTTGGCCAAGGTGACTGCGGTTTCTTCACCGACGTGCGGGATGCCGAGGGCATAGATAAAACGCGATAGCGGCACGCTTTTCCGGGCGTGGATGGCGCGATACGCATTGGCAGCTGAAACCTCGGCAAACCGGTCCAGGTTCAGAAAATCTTCCGTAGTCAGACTGTACAAATCGGCGGAATCTTTGATAAGGGCCGCTTCCATGAGTTGATCGATGAGCTTGGGCCCGATGCCGTCCATATCCAATGCCTTGCGAGAGACAAAGTGATAGACAGCTTCGCGGCGGATAGCGGGACAATCCTGATTCACGCACCTATACGCTACTTGGCCTTCTATTTTTACGATCTTTTCGCCACAGACGGGGCATTTAATCGGCATTCGGAACTCGCGTTCTTTGCCGGTTCGCATGCCGGTAACGACTTTCTTCACGTCGGGTATGACGTCCCCCGCTCGACCGATGATTACCGTATCCCCAATCTTGACGTCCAGGCGCCGGATTTCATCCAAGTTATGAAGGGTGGCCCGGGAAACGATTACCCCGCCCACCGCAGTCGGGCGCAGGAATGCAACCGGTGTGAGAGTACCGGTCCGGCCCACTTGGACGGAAATGTTTTCAACAACGGTTTCCGCTTCTTGCGGCGCAAACTTGTATGCGACCATGCCGCGGGGCGCTTTACCGATGACGCCGGCTTTTTCTAATTGGGAATTATCATTCACGCTGACCACAATCCCGTCTATCTCGTACGGCAGTTTTTCTCGGATGTCTTCAATGTGTTTGTAAAACGCGTATACTCCATCGATATGCGTGCAGACTTTGCCTTCGGGATTGGTCGGAATGCCGAAGGTGTTCAATTTTTTGTATTCAGCTTCATGGGTGCGTTCGCCCGAGCCGGCGTAGGTATAAGCATAGAAAGAAAGATTCCGGCTTGCGGTGATTTTCGGATCTAATTGACGAACTGAACCGGCAACAAGATTGCGGGGGTTGGCATATATTTTTTCCCCGGCTTTCTCTTGTTCTTTGTTGATGCGGCGGAATTCTTTTTTGGTCAGGAATATTTCGCCGCGGGCGACAACTTCTGCCGGAATATCGCGGCCATGCAGTTTCAAGGGTATGCTTTCGACAGTTTTAATGTTTTGGGTGACATCTTCGCCCGTATCGCCGTCTCCCCGGGTGGATGCCTGGGCCAGAATGCCGCCTCGGTATACAAGCTCAATGGCCAAGCCGTCCATCTTCAGGTCGCAGTAGAATTCCTGCGGCTTTGAGCCAAGCGTTTTTTCAAGGCGCTCGAGCCAATCCTGCATATCTTGTTCCGAAAACGCATCGTTGAGCGAATTCATGCGCAGCGGTTTGCCGTCCACCGTGTGGCGGACTTTGGCGAATTCTTTGGCCGGCTGGCCGGCGACGCGCTGGGTCGGAGAGTCCGGCGTGATCAAATCCGGATATTGCTGCTCAAGATCAAACAGTTCTTTTTTGAGGGAGTCGGCGGCTTCGTCCGACAGTTCCTGGCGATTTTCAACATGATACAAATAGCGATGACGATTGATCACCTCGCGAAGCTTCGCTATTCTTTTTTGCGCGTCTGCCTTGTTCATAGCTGGCTAGTAGGCCTGAAGCTCATAAATGCCGATCTGGTGAGCCGTGCTTTGAGCTGAAACCCGTATTTGAGAGATTGATGCTGCTGGGAAGATCGTAATGGTGTCGCTTTCCGGACTGCCGCCCGAACCCAGTGTTGTCCACGTCGAACCGTTGTAGCCCTCAATCTGCCAGCTTGTAATATATACGTAAACGTCAGTGTGTCCATAGCCTTTTACAACGGCATTAATTTGGCTAACTGTCTGAAGTGAACCAAGATCGACAGTATACGAAAAACTACTGAAACAGGGGTATGCCAGCGTATTCAGATCGCCGTCAGTCAGGTTGGAAGCCGGAAAATTACAGGGCTGGTGGTCTGCTATTGATTGGCTTACCGGTTTACCGAGGGCCAGATTTACCAAAGTCGCACCGCCGCTTTGGACTTGGAGCGCGCGGCTGACGCCATGGTAGGTTCCGACCGCCTGGTGATTTAGCGGTACAATGGTGCAATCCGAAGGCGTAATTGTATAGGTGGCGCCGTTGGTGAGAGTTGGCGCGGGCCGAGCCGGGGTTTTGCCGCGGTTGGTATATAGGCACCATTCGATGCCGGTGTCGGCCGCGTAAATGGCGCTGACCGAACTGGACGCGTTGGTTGCGCTTTTAATCTTGGGCAAGAAGATAGCTGAAAGCGTTAAACTAATCAGCAGCATGCTGCCGAGAATCAAAAGCGTAAATAGCAGAATCGACCCGGATTGTCGCTTAAAGTTCGCTTCCAATGTCGCGTGAGGAAACTGTGGTTTCCAGGTTAAAGGTTACTATATCTTTCCCGGTTCTGTTTTGTATTGCGCCGATGATCGTAACGCGCGGCGTTGCTTTGTCGCTTGTCCCCGATCCCAATATGCAGAAATTCAAACGGGAAAATTGTACATCCGATGACGTGAGATCGGTTACCACTCCGCCGGCCGTTCGCCGCAAAACGCCATTGGAAAGACTGTAGGTAACGGTGCCGTTGATAGGATGGCTGATTGTCAGCGATGTTGCCGAACAGTCGGTTGAATTCTGGTTGACGATGCTGCTGACGCGGATTTCCCGAGTCAGCAGCTCGAGAACATACAGCCCATTCTCTTGGATTTTTTGGGCGGAAAACGCTCGACGCTCGTTGTTCAATATTTGGGTAAACAGTCCGCTTGTCGCCAGAACAATGATTGAAAAAACAAATGTGGCTACCATGACTTCGACGAGTGTGAATCCTGATTGTGATGGGCTTGGTTTTTTCATGTTATTTCCAATCGAACAAATGTTCTTCGGCTTGGACCGTCTTCACGTCGTTGCCGCGGGCAGTCCAGGAAACCTGGGATGTTATTTTCAATTCGCTGCTGCTGATGCCGAGAATCGTTATGGTGCGATAGAACTGGGTATCGGTGCCGATGGTATAGTTGTAGACGCCGTTGTTGAGCTTCAGCGGCGGATTGGAACCGAGAGAAATGAGGGAAGTTGAATTCCATTCGACGCGGTAGGTGCCGTTGGCCAGGCCAGTGGCGAACGCCTGACCGTTGAACCAGTTTGCGTCGCGGATTGTGCGGACCACTTCGATCCCCTCTTGGGCCAGGCCCGCTGCGATCATGTCATCGCGAATTGTCGTTGCCGCGCGCAACGAACTGTCGGACAGCTGTAGTACCGGAATTAGTGCCACGCTTAACACCACTAACGCGACAATTGCCTCGACAAGGGTAAACCCGCGTTCGCTATTGAATCTCGATTTTGCCGGAAGGATAGACATTGATGGTTTTACAGTCAGCGGGACAGGTGCCGCCGGACTTTTGGACGGTAATAGTTAACGGCGATTGGCTCAAAGAAAATACGTTATTTAAATACGTCTTGGGATCGGGCGGTTCAAAATATATATCGGAGAACGAGCCGGCAAACTGAATGCGCGAATCGGTGAATGTTTGCGATCCCAGCAAGGAGTCTTCGCTGGCGGAATAGTTCTTGTTGGTGCTTGCACAGGTGGCGGTTGCGGCATTCGGTCCTGCGTAGATCGAGAAGTGGCTTGCGTCGATATAGTGGAAACCGTACCCGCAGGGATTGTAATTGTTGTATTTGACGCTGGCAATGGCGTTGGATTGGGCATTTCGAATTGCGGCGGCGACGAGATTGGCGCCGGTTGTCAGATCAACGCGGCTTCGGGAAAAATTGCTCAAAAGAGCCGTGCTTATGATCGAGACGATGGCGATCACAACTACCATCTCAATGAGAGTAAACCCGCGGTTATCGGAATAATTCAGCGACATAGAATATGTATTGATAGAATAGGATACAGGCAATTCCCGCGCTGGCGAGAAATGTTCCCAATGGCAGCGAGGTTTTCATAGATGCCTTGCGGACAGCCAAGAGCGCCAAGGCCCAGGCGGCTCCGATCCAAATGCCAGCAATGATAACGAGCACGCCAAGCGGATAGCCGAACATAAGCCCAATCAAAAAGCCCAACTTAGCATCCCCTAACCCGATCCATTTGCCTTGGGACACCAAGTGCAGTATAGCAAAAAAAGCCCCGATCAGTAATCCAGTCAGGAAGAATTCGGCTGGCGCTGAAGTATACAGCACGTGATATGCAGAGACAATAAGAACTAGGGGCAGAATAATGGCATCCGGCAAGATCATATATAAAAGGTCAAAGACGGCAAGTGCAAGCAAGGCAAAAGCGACGAGAATTTGGAGCGTCAAAAACACGGGAGTTCCTGGGATGTGAAAGAAGGCGATCCCAACTGCAAGAAATCCGGCAGCAAGCTCGACGCCCAGATAGCGAGGACTGATGGACCGGCGGCAATAGCGGCATCGGCCAGATAGAAATATATAACTGGCAACCGGCAATAAATCAAGCCAGCCGAGTGGGTGATGGCAATGCGGACATTCCGATCGGCCGTTCAAAGAGCGGCCGATCGGAAGCCGCCACAAAAGTGCATTCAGAAAGCTGCCGTAGATCGTTCCCCCAATGAAGGCAATAACGCCGATAGTCAGCATAGATACATTATACGAAAGAAACAAACTCCCCGCCACGCAAAGCGTGGCGGGGAATTAAAGATGCAATGCTATTTCTGGCCTTGATCGTAGACGCAATCGCGAGCAGCACCGGCGGTATACGCAGCTGTACAGACTTCAGATCCGGTACCAGTTGTTGCGCTGGCATTTAAAGCATCCCCAGACCATCCTGTCGAGTTGATATCAGCATCAGCTCCTAAGGCAGAAGCGTTCTTTTGCTCAAGTTCAGTCCAGATATGGAACTGGGTTGGGTTGGTGCTACCGTTATAAGCATAGAAGTAGCCTGCAGCAGTAACCGGGTCGACTGGCAATGCACTTGAAGTTACGTACTTTCCAAGGTTTGTAATGTTGAGTGCAGTCGGATAGTGGCCGCCGTTATCGTCAAAGTAGAGTTCAGCCATCGTGCGGAGCTGGTTGACGTCCGCAATACGCTTAGCATCGCGAGCTTTGGCGCGGGCAACGCCGAGCTGGAGCAAGAGCAAGGTGGCCAAGACGCCGATGATGGCGATAACGACCAACAACTCGACTAGCGTGAATCCTCGAGACAATCGTTTATACGTTAACACTGTAGGAAAGCCCTGGTAAAATGTTCTCCGATTGCGTAGCGA
Source organism: Minisyncoccota bacterium (assembly GCA_035549275.1). Lineage (GTDB taxonomy): Bacteria > Patescibacteriota > Minisyncoccia > 2-02-FULL-40-12 > GWA2-44-9 > 2-01-FULL-49-17. The sequence goes on from DASZRH010000030.1 coordinate 52,217, forward strand.
AGAAATTCCAGCCCAGAAGCATCTTAGTTACTTTACCTCCATTATAATTCCCCTGCTTGGAAGCACAAGCGACAGATATCAACAGGCATGCTATGAACCACCGACCAAACTGTAAATCGGAAGCAAAATACTGGAAACGAGAATAGCCACGGCAAAACCGAGAATAAGCACGATGACTGGCTCCAGGAGCTGGGTAATAGTGTTGATCGTGTTTTCAGATTCTGATTTGTAGAATTTGGCGACGTGTTCAAGCATGTAGTCGAGTTTGCCGGTGCGTTCGCCAATAGAGACCATTGAGGCAAATAGCGGTGGAATTTCAATTGCGTGCTGAATGAGAATTTCAGAGATTTTGCCGCCGCCGCGAACCTGATCTTGGGCAGCCAGCATAATATTCCGGTAATTCGTATTGCCGACCAGGTCCGCCGTAATTTGAAGCGAATCTAAAATTGGAATGCCGGATTTGACGAGCGTGGAAAGACTTTCGCCAATACGGGCCAGGAATAGGTTGCGAACAACAATGCCGATTGCCGGCGCCTTGATCATAATGTCATCGAGCCAAACCTTCCCCTCGGCGCTTCGTATAAATCGGACAATAATAAATCCCCCAATGACGACAACGCCTAAAATGTAATACAAATAAGCGTTTACAAAGTTAGTCACCGCGATCAGGATCCGCGTCGTAACCGGGAGATCGGTGATTCCCGAGTCTTTAAAGACGGAAAGCAATTGGGGCAAGACGTATACGCCCATGATGCCGGCGACAATGATGAGCGCACCCACCACAAATGCCGGATACGTTAAGGCGCCGCGAATCTTGGAGTTGATGCCTTGGCTGCGTTCCAAATAATCAGCCAGGTACAGCAACGATCCCTGGAGTTTCCCTGATACCTCCCCTGCTTGTGTCAGCTTGATATAGAAGGAGGAGAAGAATTTCGGATAAACGGCCAAGGCGCCGGAGAGCGAGGTGCCTGCTTCTACGCGTGATGCGACATCGAGAATGACTTTTTTGAACGGCGGTTTTTCGATCTGGGCGGCGAGCGTACGCAAGCCCTCGGCGATCGGCATATCGGCTTCGACGAGCGTAGCCAGCTGGCGCGTGAATACAACGATATCTTTGTTGTTGACGTGGGCGAAGAGATGATTGACGTCAACGTTCAGAAGGTCTTTTTTGACGGGATTAAGCGAGAATACAACGAAACCCTTGTTGTGAAGAATTGAAACGGCTGTGTTTTCATCGGGCGCATTGATGACGCCCTCGCTGATCTGGCCGGCCGGATTTTTGACCTGGTAATTAAACTCCATGATAATTTCTCAAATTCTTGGGGTTAATTGAATAGAACTCCGCTTGTTCCATGGTAATTTCTTTTTGATTTACCAATCCAGCCAATGATTTGTCCAGCGAGATCATGCCCACATCCTGACTGGTTTCAATGACTAGATCAAGCTGTTGGGGACGGTTGTCGCGGATAAGCGTGCGGACCGCTGTCGTAGCCACAAGCACCTCTACTGCCGGGATTAGTCCGCCTTGGATGCGCGGAATAAGGCGCTGGGACACGATACCCGAAAGCGTACTGGCTAGTTGAGTTCTAATTTGAGACTGCTGGCCCGGCGGGAAGCTGTCAATGATGCGTTCAATCGTTTGGGAAGCGCTGTTGGTGTGCAGAGAGGCAAAAACAAGGTGGCCCGTTTCGGCTGCGCTTACGGCTGCGCTCATCGTTTCCTGATCGCGCATTTCGCCGATCATAATAACGTTTACGTTCTCCCGGAATGTGGAACGCAGGGCGCGATCAAAAGATAGACTGTCCTGGGGCACTTCGCGCTGATCGATGATGCTTTTGTCGGGCGTAAACAAGTATTCGATCGGGTCTTCAATGGTGACGATTTTGTCTCCCCGTTCGTGGTTGATCTCATCAATCAGACTGGCCATGGTTGTAGATTTGCCGTGGCCGTTGGGGCCGACAACAAGAACGAATCCTTGGGAAAGTTTGGTGAACACCCGGAGGACAGGCGGCAAATTCAAGTCTTCAATCTTTTTGATTTCTTTTGGAATCAAGCGTAACGCTGCGGCCGGACCGCCGTTCGTCTGATACACGTTAACGCGGAACCGGATATCGCCAGGCGCGGAAACGGAAAAGTCGGCTTCTTTTTCGGTTGCAAAGCGCGCCGCCCGCTCCTCCCCCAAAAGGGCGTTGATCACACTGCCAAGGATATCTTGGCTTAAGATTTCCCGGTTTGTCAGCGGCACAAGCCGGCCGTCAATGCGGAGCGTGGGATAATACGCCGGCGACAAGTGAAGATCTGATGCGTTGCTGCGCGCGGTTTCGACCAGAAGTTCTTCGAGATATTTTTTGGGGTTGTCCATAGATGTGGTTATGCTGAATCTCCGGCTTGAGCGACCTCAAGCAACTCCTCTAATGATACAATGCCTTTCAATACTTTTAAAATGCCGTCCTGGAACATGGTGATCATGCCCTGGCGTTTGGCTTCCTGCCGCATGGCTGCTTCGGAGATTGTCCCGAGAATGATTTTTTCAAATTCGGGCGTCATTTCAAGCATTTCGAAGATGCCGATGCGGCCCTTGAATGCTTTGCCGCCGCAATGGCGGCAGACGTTTTCCTTCTGGCCGACATTCGGCTCGCAGATGGTGTACCCGTCTTTAGCAAGATATTGCTTTTGATATTCTTCTGGCATCGCTTTAAGGGCTTCTTCGATGATGCTTGATTGGGCTTGGTTTGCTTTTTGCTGAAGCTTGCACTCGGGACACAGACGGCGCAAGAGACGCTGGGCGGCAGCCACATTCAAGGTGGATGGGATGAGATATTTTTCAACACCCATGTCAACGAGGCGCGGTACGACGCCGATGGCGTCATTGGTATGAAGCGTCGAAAGTACGATATGGCCGGTCAAGGCCGCTTGAGTGGCCAAACCCGCCGTTTCACTGTCGCGAATTTCGCCGACCATGATAATGTCGGGGTCTTGGCGAAGGATGTGGCGCAAACCGGAAGCGAAAGTATAGCCGATTTCTTCGTGAACTTGGGACTGGTTAACCCCGTCAACGAAATATTCGATCGGATCTTCCAGAGTTACAATATTAACGTCATCGGTATTTATGCGTTTGAGCATGCCGGCCAAGGTGGTGGATTTACCCGACCCTGTCGGACCGGTGATCAGAATCGAGCCGAATGGTTTGGCGATGGCCCGCTCGAGGACGTCCATGGAACGCCCTTCTAATCCCAGGTCCGTCAGGGTCGTGCTGCCCGAGAGCGGGTCCAAAATACGCATAACCACCTTCTCGCCGCCTTTGGTTGGGAATGTCGAGACGCGGAAGTCGACTTTTCGGTCGTTGATTCGCGTGGCAAAGCGGCCGTCTTGAGCCAGTCGGGTTTCATCGATTTTCAAATCGGATAAGATTTTGATGCGGGTGGAAACCGCCGATTGTAGATTCTTGGGAAGCGTAAGGGCGATACTCAAAACGCCGTCGATGCGGAAACGAACGCGGACGCGGTCTTCAAAGGGTTCGATATGAATATCGGATGCGCGCGAATCAACGGCGTGCCGGATGATGACTGCCACAATGCGCGTAATCGGAGCTTCGGCGGTAATTTCTTCAAGCGTTTGAATGTTTTGAGTGCTCTTTTTTTGGAATTCTTCATTAAGAGATTCCAGGGCCTGACTTACCTCCCCCGAAAGGGTTCGGTAGTTGCGGGTGATGGAATTGAAATCCTTGTAGCTGATAACATACTTCTCGAGCGATAAGCCCTTGTTGGCGGCGATAAACTTCAATGCTTCCAGCGCTTCGACGTTCTCGGGATTGATGATGCCGACTTTTAGGACGTTATCCTCTTTTGCAAACGGCACTACTTTGTAGAAAGAAACCACGTTGTCCGCGATTTCTTTGAGCACCTCCCGATTTAACTCGATCTCTTCGAGTTTGATGATCGGAAGATGATAGAGATTTGATTTGAATTCGGCGAGGCCCTCGTCGGTCAGAATGCCCTGATCAATAAGAACTTGGCCGACGTCTTTGTCGTCTTTTTGGGCCGCAGCGATAAAAGAGTCGGCTTGGGATTGGGAGATTACATTTGTCCGGACAAGTTCGTCCAGGAGCGTTGTAGGCAAGAATTGTGGCATAGGAAACGGGCCATATTAGAACGGAGCAAAAATATCGCGCTTGCCCGTGGCTTCGGGAATAACTGGAACTTCGCCAAATACTTTCAAGTTCGTGTATATTGTTGCGTCAAGAACTGAAAAATCAATTTGAACATTCTGGAAATCTTTCAATGTATCAGTTTCCTCAATTGGCGAAGCGGCAACTGGAGTTTCATTGGGCCCCACATATTGGCTGTAATAAATATACCCAAGTACAATACCAAAGATCATAACAAGTAAGACGTAAAGGCGATTGGTCGATGATACGGGAGATGGCATGTTATTGAGTCAAAAAATATGTGTTTGCTTTTAGGCGGAATTGAATATCCGAGCTTTCGGCACCGACGGGAGCCGCATTTATCGAAGTGATGTCAATAATTCTGATATTTTGCTCGATGGCAGAAAGAAATGAGCGGAATGCTGGGTATGTGCCAGTTATGGTCAGATCGATTCCTTGTGTCTGATAAGATGCGGCTTGGTTGTTGGGGTCGATATTGCCAAGCGCGATACCGTTAAGAGTCAATCCGCTCTGGTGGACGATTGCTTCAAGCATTGAGACAAGCTCTGGTGAACTTTTAGTTTCCGGGACGATATATGAAAAGCGAGAAATATCGCTTGAGTGTTGGGAATATTGTTGAGCCCAACTATTGATCTGATCAATCAAAGAGGTGCGTTGTGTTAATTCCGCGTCGCGGGCGGCCACAGCTTCCCTTGCTGATGAAATATGGTCATAGCTAGGCATGACAAAAGCCCAAAAGATGAATGCGGCGGCAACGACAATCAATGCTCCAAGATAGGCCTTCATATTATTTTAATTCCATTTTTAAGAATTTTTCAGGTTTGAATTTGACATGTGCGGTTACATCAAGTTTGCCTGTGGTCTGAATACTGACGTTATCGAGGGTGATATCCTGCACAGCATCATCAGCAACGAATGCGGCAAGCTGGCGGGCAAGCGTCGAATAAGAATCCGTAACAGCTTCAAACCGGAATGTGCTATCTTCAGTTTGGCCCGAAAAGTTTACGAACTGTACTTTATTTTGAAGCGCCGCTTCAATCTTGGAAAGACCTTGTGACCAATACGTATGGTTTTTAACAATTTGAGTGGCGGTTTTCATCTGCTGTGATAGTGTCAGGAGCGCTCCTTCCGTTTGGAGGTTGCGCTCGTTCTCTAAATTAACAAGTGCGGTGTTGGCGGCATCAAGCTGTTGGTCAAGGCGATTGCCGTACCACCATACTCCCCCGTACACGGCCAAAACGATCGCCAGTACTGCGATTCCGAAATAAATAATCTTGTTCTCCCCCGGAGTCGTAACAACAATGCTTTTGCGGGTCTCCGGAAGGAGCTGGATACCTCCTTTATCAGCCATACTATATAGTATACAACGTGTTGGACGTTGCGGTTAGGACTTTATCAACAATTTCTAAATATCGCGCATCGCCAGGCCGGTAGCAACCGAAAACGTACTGGCCAGCTCGCTAATCACCGGTCCGAGCGCTTGGGGATAGACAATGCGGCTAAACGGATTGCCGATTACAACATCTTGGCCGAGCTTTTGTTTGAAATATTCCAGAAAGTTCGGCATGTTGGCCATGCCGCCGACCAGTATGATTCGGGAAATTTTCTGGCTTTTTGAGGTTTCGTAGGCGGTAATGGTTTTGCGGGTCTCAAACGCCATCATGTCGATGAGCGACGACATGGCTTCATTAATGACGTTTTCGTCAATCTGCCTCATTCCGAGGGTTTTTTTCAGTTCTTCGGCTTTCTCGATGCTGATGTTCAGGGATCGGGCGATGGATTTGGTGATCTCAAAGCCCCCCACTTCGTAGTTGTGGGAAAGCCGTTCATATCCTTTGTTGATGATAATGATTGAAGTGCTGCGGCCGCCGATGTTAATTACTGCAGTCGGCGAAAGATCGTTGCCGATCACGGCGCGCGCGAGGGCCGAGTTTTCTAATTCTAATGCTTTGAGCGTGAGGCCGGCCTTGGCCATGATCGTCTGGTAGCGGACGGTTTCGTCTTTGGGGACCGCGGCGACGAATACTTCGACCGTCGGTTTGGGACCTTGGCCGGTGATGCCGATAATTGACCAATCAAGAACTACTTCGTCCAGGGGAATCGGTACATACCGGCGAGCTTCAAACGGGAGAGCTTTGGCCAGTTCTGCCTCCGAGAGGTACGGCATTTCGATGACAGTGGCGAATGTCGAGAAAGATGGGATTGAGGCTACGACGCTGTGGCTGCCAATCTTTGATTTCTTGAGCAGTTCTTTGATGCCCCAGGCGATTTCATCGTCCGGCAACTTCAGAATGCTTTGGTCAGTGCTTCCACCCGAAATATTTTTGATTTCAAAGAGGCCGTAGTTTTTCAAGTGAAAGCGGTTGCTTTTCTTGGTAAGCTCGATAATTTTGATGGCGGCGGTGCCGATGTCGATGCCGATTGTGCTGCTGGGACCGAATAGAGCCATTGATGGATGCTTCCGTAGCGTCACGGAGCCGATTTGTATACAATAAAGTATATCACAGAACAGAAATCCGTGCGCTGAATTATCCCCACATGCTGATTCGCCGAATTGCCGACCTGATATTCCCCTATCGCTGCTTGGGCTGTGGCGTGTTTCTAGAGCGCGGGTATATTTGCTCTGCATGCTTCCAGAACGTGTCGCTCCGGTTTCGGCTTGAATGCATTGGCTGCCGCCAGAGTTCGCCCGGTGGATTTACGTGTTCAAGTTGCAAAGCGGAGTGTGCCATCAGCAGGTTTTTCGTCGTCAGTGACTATCGGCATCCGGTTGTGCATGCCGCAATCCATGGGCTTAAATATAAATTCCTGCCGGAGTTGGCCGTTCCGCTCGGAGATTGGGCGGTAACATATATTCGGAACCAATCGGCGCTTCATCGGGTTTCCTTCGCCGGCGAGCGGTTTCTTCTCACGGGCGTTCCCTTGCATTCTCGGCGCGAGAACTGGCGCGGATTCAATCAGTCGGAGCTTGTTGCCCAACGAATTGCCGCACAGCTACAGATGGATTTTTGTCCCTTGCTTGAGCGATCTGTCCATGCGTCGCCGCAGGCGCGGGTGCCGGATCGGGCCGAACGATTCAAAAATGTCCGCGGCCAGTTCAGGTGCGCCGCCGCGTCCGGCGCCGGCCGCAATGTTCTTATTGTTGACGATGTCTGTACGACGGGCGCGACGCTGAACGAATGCGCGGCTGTCCTGAAGGCCGCCGGCGCCGCTTCCGTCTCCGCACTTGTCATTGCCAGGGGCTAGAAAAAATGCTAAAATGGGGCAAATTTGGAGACGTGTCAGAGTGGTCTAATGTACCTCTTTGCTAAAGAGGTGTTCGGGTAAAACCGGACCGGAGGTTCGAATCCTCCCGTCTCCGCATTCAGGCCACGCTCTCCGGAGAGGTGGCTGAGTGGTTGAAAGCAGCGGTTTACTAAACCGCCGGGCTCGCAAGAGCCTCGTGGGTTCGAATCCCACCCTCTCCGCCAGTATTTTTAGGGCTGGTATAATAAAATTTATCATGAACCCACGACATACAAAAATTCAGGCAGGAGCTTTTATTGCAATGCTTGTGGTGCTTGCTGTAGCTTGGGCATTAAGCGGCCATCAGAATACTTGGCTGTTTGTACTAGCCGCCATCATTGGTGTCCCAAATCCGTGGTGGGTCGCATTGGCCAATAAGTTGAGTAAGAAGAGTAAGGATCAGTAATCTCTTTTGCTGGTTCCTACAAACGCGACTGGTGTAACTTCGTGGCCACGGCAGCATTGGCTGATTATTAGGTGGTTCAACTAATCGTGTATAAAACATATAGCCGAAAGTACGCGATTATACGCGCAAATCAAAAAACCTTGCTGGCAAAGGCCGGAATGTCGAATAAATCTGGTCTTTCTTGGTAAATACGTCTCAATTTTCGTATAATCCTATCAACATTTCCATAGCTAAAGCGTCCTATCGGTTCAAAGTTGCGCCAACCATCACCGCTCGCATTGACTTTTTATGGCACAAGTGGCAATATATGGGCCATGAAATTATACCCTCGGATTGCCCTCTTTATTCTTGCCATCGCCGGATTTTCGGTCTTTGTTGCTCCCGCCGCTCACGCCCAGATCAAGTATCAGGGCTTTTATTTTGTCGAAGACGATATGTACAACATCCACTATATGGATGAATTGGCGGGATACAACAATGTTTTAAAAATAAGCATTGATAATACCAAAAACCCGCAAGCCATTGCCACCAAAGCTCGCCAAGATGGCTACACATATGTCGAAATTACGCTGGGCTTTAACGAAGCGCTCTTTACGAATGCCGACGGTGCTCGCGATGCGTATCTTCAAAACGTGAAAAAGAAGCTATACCAGGATTCCGATCTTGGTAATATGCTGCTCGATATTCATATTCTGGAAGAAGAATTTACATTGCTTCACCAGCACTATTTCGATGATTGGGCGTTTGTGAAGAATCTGGATGTGGCCGCCTGTCAGGCGAAATATCACGACCCGACGCTTAACGCCCGCAATTGCGAAGATTATGCGATGAAAGAAGGTCTTGAAAGCTATATCAGCGACGTGAAAAAATATTTTCCCGGTATTCCGACGATAATCGTCGAGAACACCTGGGGATACAATTTTGAACCGCCGAGCAATCTCGATATTCTGGGAATCGATGCGTACTATATCCCCTCCACGGCCGACTGCGGCGAAAATCAGCAGACGCTCTTTCGGGTGTATGTTACAGACGTGGTTAATTACGCCAAACGCTACGGCAAGCCGATATATATGGTTGGGGCCGTGTTTAACTCCGGGCCGTACAAGATGCCATCCCAATGCCAGGCCCAATGGTATATCGATTATGCCAAGAATACTCCCGAGGTTATCGGCCTGAACTGGTTTTTGTACGCGACAGTGGACGGAGTGAATGGCGTTCGAAATGATCCCTTGGTTACCTTCCTGAAGCAAGAAGGACGCAAACTGTTTAATTCAACCCCGGTTATTACCAGTACGGCCATAAACGCGAGCCAGATTATTCCAAACGCCCAAAACACATACCAAATTAGCGTTACTGCCTCTGACAAAGATGGCGCTGATGACATCAAGGCCCAATATGCCCTCGTGAACCAGCTCTACCAAGGCGTGAACGGAGGCCAGTACCGCGGCTATGTCGGCTGGAGCAAAGACGGAGATTCAGTGCAAAAGTATTATTTCCCCGGAATCAGTGGCGCTGTAATCCCCTGCCTTGGCGGCGGGACCGCCGCCAAGGCAGTTGGGTATGGTGAGGAGTATATGAATTTATTGAGTTGTTCGACCAGTGTTTCCAGCACGACTCGCACAACGGTATTTACTGTCAGCTTCAATTTGAACTTCACCGCGCCTACTGCAAACAATACGGTCTCGGGCTGGGCGACGGATGAAGCGCTTGCGCGGAGCGGGTGGCAGACATTCGGTTCGTTTGGGTTAAAATCAAATTCGGCGCCGATCATCACAAATACTGCGATAAATACATCGACTATCGCGCCGAACATGAATACTCCCTATCAAATTAGCATTTCCGCTTCCGACAAAGATGGTGTGAATGATATCAAAGTCGAATATGCGCTCATCAATCAGCTGTATCAGGGACCTAACGGCGGCCAATATCGAGGGTATCTGGGCTGGAGCCAAAACAATGATGCCGTTGAGAAATATTATTTCCCTGGCGTCAGCGGATCAGTGATGCCGTGTGCCGGTGGTGGCTATGCAGCCAAGGCAGTCGCGTACGGAGCTGAATACATGAATTTAATTTCTTGTTCTACATCTACTAGCGGTACAACTCGTACTACCGTATTTACCGTAACGTTTAATACTAACTTCACCGCGCCCACCGCAAACAATACGGTCTCGGGCTGGGCGACGGATGAAGCGCTTGCCCGGAGCGGGTGGCAGACATTTCAGACCTTCGGATTAGTGAGGAATACCTCGCCAATGGTTGTGAATGCCGCCATCAATGCCTCTCGTATTGTTCCGAACGGGCAGAACACATATCAAATCACGGTTGCCTCATCCGATACCGACGGTCCTAACGACATCAAGGCCCAATATGCCCTCGTGAACCAGCTCTACCAAGGCGTGAACGGAGGCCAGTACCGCGGCTATGTCGGCTGGAGCAAAGACGGAGATATGGTCCAGAACTACTATTTTCCCGGAATACAAGGAGCAACTTTTCCCTGCACAGGCGGCGGCGTGGCTGCCAAGGCGATCGGCTATGGCCAGGAGTATTTGAACGTGCTTGGTTGTTCCACATCGGTCTCAGGCAATACTCGAACGACTGTGTTTACGGTGAGTTTCAATCCTAATTTCACTGCTCCTGCTACTGGCAATACTATTTCCGGCTGGGCAACTGATGCATATTTGGCACGTAGCGGCTGGCAAACGTTCGGTACATTTGGGTTGTAGATTGCGGTCAGGTTTGCGTGTCAAAACCCCGGCCGCTTTGCGGCCGGGGTTTTGACTGAATGCAGAAAAAATGATACAATTTTGGGCATTCACGAACATTTCTATGCCTGAAACGCAGCCACAATCGAATACCCACCGTCCCCCGATCGTGGTTGTATTGGGCCATGTTGATCACGGTAAAACTTCCCTTCTGGACGTAATTCGCCAGTCCAACGTCGTTGCCACCGAATCCGGCGGTATTACCCAGCATATCGGTGCCTATCAGGTAATCCATGCCGGCAAAATGATTACGTTTCTCGACACGCCGGGCCATGAGGCTTTTACGGCTATTCGTTCGCGCGGCACCAAAGTTGCCGATGTGGCGATTCTGGTTGTTGCCGCCGATGAAAGCGTGAAACCCCAGACGGCTGAAGCGATTCGGATTATTAAAGAAGAAGAAATTCCGTTCATTGTTGCCATCAACAAGATCGACAAAGGCGGCGCAAACGTTCAGAAAGTGAAACAAGATTTGGCCGGATTGGATGTCTTGGTGGAAGATTGGGGCGGGACAGTGCCGGTGGTTGAAGTTTCCGCCAAGGAAAAGCGCAATATTCCTGATCTGCTGGATATGATTCTGCTGGTTGCGGAGCTCGAAGACTTGAAAGAAGATCGATCGTTGCCCGCCGAAGGCGTAATCATTGAATCGCACCTCGACAAGCGCCGTGGCTATGTCGCTACAGCCTTGGTTCAAAAGGGTTTGTTGTCGCTCGGCGATTGGATTGTGGCCGGAACTGTTGTCGGCAAAGTAAAATCAATGGAGAATTTCATCGGTGAGCCGATTCCCAAGGCCGAGCCCTCCCAGCCCGTAGTCATTATCGGCTGGCCGACTGCGCCTGAAATTGGCCGCCAATTTCGGGCCGCATACTCCAAAGACGAAGCCATGGATATTTCAGCGGCAAACGTCAATTTAGCCCCCCTCTTCTCTTTCTTCCGGGGCATGCCGACCAATGGCGATCACGCTTCGGGCAAAAAATATCTGCGGCTGGTTTTGAAAACCGATGTCGCAAGTTCTCTGGAAGCGATTGATATGGCGTTGCGCCAGATTAAATCTGATGAAGTCGGCTACACGGTCATTTCCCATGACATCGGGTCGGTGACTGACGTCGATGTCCGTGCGGCCGTGGCCGGCAAGGGCTGTATCGTCGGTTTTCGCGTCCCGATCGAATCTTCGGCTCGCAAGCTTGCCGAACAGGATAGTATTCCTGCCGCCACATTTGATATTATCTACGAACTCATCGAGTATGTCCGCAAAGAAATGGCCGCTATGCTTGAGCCGGAAATTCGCCGAATTCCGCTCGGTAAAGTTAAGATTCTCGGCGTGTTTAAGAAAGATGCGCGTTTCCAGGTGATCGGCGGCCGGGTTACGTCTGGGACCCTTGTCCGAGGCGCGCTGGGCGATATTGTTCGAGATGGCGGCAGTGTGTTGACGGGCAAAATTACTCAAGTCCAGCAGAACAAAGAGGACGTCTCCGAAGTCCACGAGGGGGTCGAAGGTGGTATTCGATTGGAAGTTGATCCCAAAAAGAATCCCGATGTCCGCGTTGGTGATATACTGGAAGTGTACGAGGAAGAAAAGATCGCCAGGACGTTATAAAGGGCGCAGTAGCCAAGTGGTAAGGCATGAGTCTGCAAAACTCTTATACGCGGGTTCGATTCCCGCCTGCGCCTCCGGTCTGTAGCATGCCTGGGTGGTGGAATTGGTATACACGAGCGACTTAAAATCGCTTGCCGCAAGGCTTGCCGGTTCGAGTCCGGCCCCAGGCACCAGAATCCAATCAAAAATTCCGCTATGCGGAATTTTTGATTGGATTCTCCCCCAGCATACTTGCTCTTGTCTGTGTTAGTGATATAAAAAGATCAGCAGCGTTAACAATATGACCAAGAGCGCCGCATATCGATTGTGTTTGGAAACGATCGACAGTTTTGCGGTTGCCGTCGCTCAAAAGATCGTCGGCGGTACGCCGCTTCATCATAGTCATTTCAACGGAGATTTAGATAACGATGGAGTATATTTTGAGGTCAAAGCATCGGGTCTTTCCAGCGGACCCATCATTGAAGAAACCCAGCTCCTTCGCTATTTCGAACAGACGGATCATGAGTGCTACTATCTGTTCATCTGTTATGTGAATCGCGGTGCGTGGCGCGGTAAACGCCGCAACCTGCCGCTTCGAATCATACGATCAGCAGGTGAATCGGGACTGAAGAAGTTTTTGGCTGAGAATATTCGCGCCGTCTATCTAATTCCGATTTCCGTTATCCAGGCGATATATGAAAAAGAAAGAATGGTTGGCCGGGTAAAAACCCACGCCATGAAAACCGGGCCGAAGACATATTTCCGACTGCGGTATCCTGACTTGCGGCTGATTCTGGCGCCGGGTGGCCTTGAAAAATTTGGTTTGACTATGTCGGACTTCGTTTTCGATACTCGATCAGTAACTAAGCGGATTGAGCGGTTTAAAATTCGGTTCGAATTCTACCGGATTACGAGCCGAGCTGTTGCTGAAGATAGTTCATTTGATATTGCCGAATTTGAACGCGGCGCCGCAGGCGCCGCGTAACAGCCGCGCTTTGCGCGGCTGTTTTACTTTTTCCCGTGGTATTTTTTGTGGACCTCGCGAAGCTGGGTATCGGTGACATGAGTGTAGATTTGAGTTGTGGTAACCGAGGAATGGCCCAGCATGGCTTGGACGGAGCGAATGTCGGCTCCATTGCGAAGCAAATCAGTGGCATAGGAATGTCGAAGCGTATGAGGGGATACTTTTTTGCCCATGATGCCAGCCCGCGTGGCATGTTTTTTGACGATGCGCTGAATGGTGCGAGGAGTAAGGCGTAAATCGGTATCCTTGGCATATGAGCCAGTTTTGGGAATACGGATAAAAAGCGCCTCATCTGCGTCTTTTCGTTTTTCTAGGTAATCGCTGACGTGTTTTTTGGCTTCGTCGGAGATAAAGACAAGCCGGATTTTGCGCCCTTTTCCCAAAACCGACAGTTCCCCTCTTTTCAGATCAACCTTGTCGCGATTGAGCGAGCACAACTCCGAAACCCGCATGCCGGTGCTAAAGAGCATGCTCAAAATGGCTTTATCGCGCAATGCATCAAGATCGGCGCCACGGGGCGAATTCAGCAGCCGGTCAAGTTCGTCATTCTCAAGAAACGTAACGTGCCGATCTTCTTGTTTGCCCAATTCGATCTTTTCCGGAGAAACGCTTTTGACTCCCCGCTTGGCTAGGTATTTCAAGAAATTGTGGATGGCGATGATGTGATAGTTTTGGGTAATGCGCTTCAATGGCTGGCCATCCCGATCGGTCTGGCGGTTCAGCCACAAGCGAAACATGCGGACCTTTTCTTCATCAAGTTGAGCAGGGCTGGAAACTTTGGCGAACTGGAGAAACCGATCAAGGTATCGGCTATAGTTTTCGAGCGTTTTTGGAGAGCGGTTTTTTTCGATTTCTAAGTGCTCAAGATATTGCTGTTTGAGGGTTTTAATGTCCATATTGCTATTATACGACGTACACAAATCGCTGAAAACCGGGGTCTTGTAATTTGGCCGAGTTTATGATAGAATTGCTTTGTCCTAAATTTCATATATCCATGGCTTTAACGACCCAGCAAAAATCAAAAATATTGGAAGGTGTTAGAATTCATGACAAAGATACCGGCTCCGCCGAGGCCCAGATTGCTTTATTTACCAAAGAAATTGACTCATTGGCGAAGCATTTGAAAAAACATCAAAAAGACAACAGTTCCCGTCTTGGCCTACTGAAGATGGTGGCCAAGCGCAAGCGCTTGCTCGATTATCTCAAGCGCACTGACGCTAAGCGTCATTCTGTGCTGGTCAAAAAACTCGATTTAGGAAAGTAATTTTAAGTAAAAAATCAGATGGCTAACTCAAAAATAACCGTACCCCAGCGAAAAAATCATCGCATCGGGGTGTTCGTCGATGTGTCGAATATGTATCATTCGGCCAAGAATCTCTACCGCAACAGGGTTAATTTCAAAGAACTGCTCAGGTTGGTTACGGCCAACCGTGAACTGGTTCGAGCTGTTGCCTATGTAGTTAAGTCCGACACTGAAGAAGAAAAAGCATTCTTTAGCGCTCTGGAAAAAGCCGGCTACGAGCTCAAATCAAAGGATTTGCAGATATTCCCAGGCGGCATGAAAAAAGGCGACTGGGACGTGGCAATCGCTATTGATGCGATCACTTTGTCCAAGCTTGTCGATGTTATCGTGCTAGTTTCTGGCGATGGCGACTATGAACCGCTGGTGGAATATCTCAAATTCAACGGCCAGGTCGTGGAAGTGGCCGGATTTGGCCGCTCCACAAGCGCGCGGCTGATCGCTGCGGCTCACAATTTTACCGATTTGGACGAGTTGAAAGATAAAATACTCCTGAAATAGCGGAGTATTGAAAAGGCCC
>DASZRH010000031.1:0-3094 GCA_035549275.1 Minisyncoccota bacterium
ATGACTTCAGAAAGTTTGGACGAGCTGGCCCGGGCGTAGTAGCCGGTGTATTCTTTGCCGGTGAAGGCATTGAAGTCGGCGCCGATACCTTCGAGTTCTTTGGCGATCTGGAGCTTATCTGGACGCTTGGCTGTTCCCTTGAACATCATATGTTCGAGAAAATGCGAGATGCCGTTAATGTCTTTGGTCTCATATTTGGAACCCGTTCCGACCAGCACCAAAACCGTTACGGTTTTGGTGCTTTCCATCGGCACCGCCACCAGGCGCAACCCGGAATCGAAAGTGTAGAGTTTATGCGGAAATACAGAATTGGTGGGATTCATGCGTGAGTTAATTATATAGTATAGTCGAAATAGATGTTAGTATCTGTGCCGGCGGAAAGAGTCGAACTTTCGTCTGAACGTTATGAATGTTCCGTTCTAACCGTTGAACTACGCCGGCATTTGGATTTGAAATTATTTTACGCCATTTTCTTGATTATTTCAATGATTCTGGTACAATGAGGACACATTCGATCGCGGGGTAGCGCAGCGGTAGCGTGCTGGGCTCATAACCCAGAGGTCGTGGGTTCGAATCCCACCCCCGCAACAAATTTAACAAAATATCCCATCTGGGGTATTTTGTTTTTAATTCTGAAATTTTTCCCTAACCCACCTGAGACATTTTATGCCTAGAAAGATTTATGCACTCCGAACGTATTGAATAACAGTTCCTCTTCGGGTAGATTTTAGGAAACGCTAATTTCGTATGTCGTACCCTCGCGCGCGAGATACGATCTGTGCCTGA
Organism: Minisyncoccota bacterium; assembly: GCA_035549275.1. Taxonomy (GTDB): domain Bacteria; phylum Patescibacteriota; class Minisyncoccia; order 2-02-FULL-40-12; family GWA2-44-9; genus 2-01-FULL-49-17. The sequence continues at coordinate 787 of DASZRH010000031.1, forward strand.
TGAATACAAAACTCTGGTGGGTCATTGGCGCCATCATCGCGGTCGTCGTGGCCGTGTGGGCAGTGCGGTGGAGCCGTTCCGACAAGAGCGAAGAATCGCCGTCTCCGTCGCCGTCGTTGATCAGCGAAGTGCCGGTGGAAAGCCCGGCCAGCGGCATCGGCCCTTCGGGTTCGGCCAATGGCAATGCAAACTATACCAGTCTCGTTGATCAATACAAAGACGCACGAATCCAGTTTGACGCTCACTGCCAAGCCATTCCCTCGACGGTTTCGATCAAGAACGGAACCAAGATTATGTTCGATAACCGCTCCGGCGACACGCGCTTCATCACTATCAACGGCGTCAGCTATCGATTCCCGGGTTACGGCTACTGGATCATCCCGTTGACCAGCACCGCGTTGCCAAAGACCCTGACCCTCAATTGCGGCTCGGCCGTGAACGTGGGCACGATCATGATTCAGAAATAAGTTTCCTCTCAATCCAAAAGCGGGCCCGCGGGCCCGCTTTTGGATTGAGAACGAACACGCTTCCCTACTGACCGGAGATGTTCGCCTGCAAATTGATAGTCGAAACGTTTACCGCCGGTCCGCAGTTCACGCCCACCGTGCGCGGCAGCGTGCCGCCCGAGACGGTAATGAGCTGGTAGCCGTAAGCGCCCAGGTTGTACGTCTTGCCGTCCACGACAATCGCACGAGCCTGATTCGACCGGTTATCGAGCAAGACCTGCGAGCCAGTCTTCAGCGCGAACGAGGCCGGAGTGGCCTGACAATTAGCATCGAACTGAATACGGCTATTGGCATAGTCCTTGACCAGCTGGTCATACGAACGGCCAACGCCAGTCGGCGTTACTTTCGGCGATGTTGACGTCTTTGGCGTAGCAGTCGTCCCGTGAGCGCTCGACGTCGGCGAAGCGCTTGTGCTCGGCGACGGTGCACCCGAGTCCTTGCGGATAAACACCACGGCAGCAATGACAACCACGGCAATGATCACCAGAATCCAAGTATTTTTCATAGAAAGTTTTTGAGAGTTAAGTTTCTCTTATCGACCTGTTGTCTTGAGTATATCATTTTCCCCGCCGTCAGATATGCACAATTGACAAAACGCCAGTTACAGTGGTAATATAGGGTCTTGCTCCTTAGTAGTACGGTCCCACCTGCCCGGGGCGGTCCCCTGGGTACTCGGAAAGGAAAAGTTAATGGAACATGAACGGGCTCTAACGTTGCTGATGGGAAAGAAGGAAGAAACGCTCAATCTTCTCTCTTCTTTTCAGACACCCACGCCAGCCGAGAGAAAACCGGACGATCAGGTTTTTCATGCTCATGAGGAAGAATACCGACTGAGCATGAGAAGACTGTACGCCCAGAATCTCCAGGCGATCAAGGCAGCCCTGGCTCGCCTTGATCAGGGCAAGTTCGGAACTTGCGTCGACTGCGGTGATGCAATTTCCGACAGGCGTCTGGAATCGATGCCCTGGGCAATTCGCTGCTGCGATTGCACGAAGCAGCAGGAAGATCGCCCACGGCTACGAGTCCCCGTCGGCAGCTACGTGACGACCTGAAGCCCCGCCTTTCCGCCGGTACGCCAACAACCGGCACCCCGTGACCCATGGCTCCCGGTGGAGCCGCCCAGAATATCGGGCCTGTCCTCGGTTCAATCCCGAGCGGGTCGCATCCCGCCTCTGCTTCCCAGCCAGAGGCGGTTCTTTATTTCTCTAGGTATTGTATAGTATGATCGGTATAGTTTTGGAAGCGTGCCAGAGTGGTTGAATGGGCCTGACTCGAAATCAGGTATATCCGCAAGGGTATCGGAGGTTCGAATCCTCCCGCTTCCGCCCGGTGGGGTGCTCGAGTGGTTTAAGAGGACAGTCTTGAAAACTGTTGTACGGGAAACCGTACCGTGGGTTCGAATCCCACCCCCACCGCCAAATGTAACTTCCGCTTCCGAAAGGAAACCGGATGACCGCGCCGAAGGCGCGGAATGGGGCAAAAAACGGCGTCGCTTCGCGACAAACTCGCTGGGGACAGGCGCGCCGAAGCGCGCGGATTTGTCACGAACCATAGGGTTCGTTCCGATTTTTTGGACAAATAACTTCATTTTGTGAAAGTCAGGGTTGTTTGCCAAAAAATCGGCTTGTTTCGTATCTAAAATCCACTCCCGCAAGGGTTCGACCCACTTGTTTCTTCCGCTTTCAAAATCTTTCATTTCCTCTTTCAAAGTAGCGAGAGAGCGTATATTTTCATCTTTCTTTTTCAAATATATTTCTTTTGGTATATCGCCATCTAAATAGGTTGAGATAAGTTTTTCCAAG
>DASZRH010000032.1:0-11454 GCA_035549275.1 Minisyncoccota bacterium
GGCCGCTTCGCGGCCGGCGATTACACCGAATTTCAAAAGGTTATTTCTTTTTTTGAAACGGTGCTGGGTATTATTCCTTCCGTTTCCTTGGATATCCCGGGCGGAGAAAAAATCGACACTCTGCGAGCAGAGAACCGCTATGAGGGCTCCGACAAAGCCCGCCAGGAATACCAGGCCCAAGGGTATATCGTCGAGAACACCAAGCACGGCACGCTGGTCATGAAATCAGAACGTTAATCTTTCCATCCACACCTTGTCCCCCGGCGCGCTTGCGCGCGCCGTTTTTATTTCCGATAATTCGGTGAACGATGAACCAAATCACTCCCGACAAATTACCGCCCCAAAACCTCGACGCCGAAAAGTCCCTGCTCGGCGCGCTTTTAATTGACAAAGAAGCGATCAATAAGATCGCTGATATCACCCGGCCAGAAGATTTTTATCAGTATAGCCATCAGCTTATCTACAAAGCCATCAGCGCCCTTTTCGAAAAGCGTGAGCCGATTGATTTATTAAGCTTATCCAACAAGCTCTCGGAAATGGGTGCCCTTGAACAGGTAGGCGGCATGGCGTATTTGACTTCGCTGGCCACCGGCGTTCCCACTTCGGCCCATATCGCCTCGTATGCGAAGATCGTCCAGCGCAAAAAAATGCTCCGCGACCTCATTGACGCCGCCCACCACATTATCGGCCTGGGCTATCGCGAAGAAGACGACGTTGAAAACCTCTTGGACGAAGCCGAGAAAAAACTATTCGCCGTATCTCAAAAATCCCTGACTAAAAACTTTCTGGACGTTGGCAGCACGCTCGACGAAGCCATCGTCCGCATTACCAGCCAGCAGGACGGTTCACTCCGCGGCCACAAAACAGGCTACTTGGACTTGGACAATACGCTCGGCGGCCTCCAGCGCTCCGACCTGATTATTCTTGCCGCCCGCCCATCAGTCGGTAAAACAGCCTTCGCCGTTAACCTTGCCTACAATGTCGCCAAACTCGGCGTCCCGGTCGGCATTTTCAGCATGGAAATGTCCATCGACCAAGTCGCCGATCGTTTTATTGCCTTGGCCTCAGGGGTTTCTCTCTGGGACCTTCGCACCGGTCGGCTGTCCCACGACGGCGATGATCTCTTGCGCGTTACCATGGCCTGTGATGAACTCAAGCAGCTGCCCTTGTACATTGACGACTCGCCGGCGCCCAATATCCTCCAAATGCGGGCCATGGCCCGCCGCCTGCAGGCTGAACACGGCCTTGGTCTCTTGGTCGTAGACTACCTCCAGCTCATGAGCGCCCGCAAGAACTACGACAGCATGGTCAATCAAGTTACCGAAATTTCCCGCGGGCTGAAGGGGTTGGCCAAGGAATTAAATATTCCCATTATCGCCTTGTCCCAGCTCTCCCGCGCCATCGAAGAACGCGGCGGCAAACCGAAACTTTCTGACCTGCGCGATTCGGGCTCGATCGAGCAAGACGCCGACTTGGTCATGTTTATCCATCGTGAAGACAAAATGAAAAGCCGAGACCAGCTCGACCCGGATAAAGAAAACAAAGCCGACCTCATCATCGCCAAGCATCGCAACGGGCCGACCGGCGAAATCAAATTCCGTATTGATCCAACCAGTTTGCGATTTCACGTGGATACCGGAGACGGGTATACTGATGAATATCTGGCGGGCGGCCAACATACCCACGAGATAGAATTCACACCGTAATATGAACCCTCGATTTAAGGAAATAACCAAACTGATTCAAAAATTTCCCGGCGTCGGGCCGCGCCAAGCGGCCCGATTTGTCTTGGCTTTGCTCAACAAACCCGATTCGGAGCTTCAGGAGCTCGGCCAGGCCATTGCCAATCTCAAACAGGAAATCAAATTTTGCTCGCAGTGCTTTAATATCAGCGATAACGGTCTTTGCACCGTCTGCCGCGACCCAGGCCGCGACCAGGCCAAATTGCTCGTCGTTGAAAAGGTAACTGACCTCGATTCAGTCGAAAAAACCGGCATGTACAAGGGGCTGTATCATGTCCTGGGGGGCGCAATAAATCCCTTGGATAACATTTTGCCCCAGCATCTTCGAATCAAAGAATTGGAGCAACGAGTCAGCCACCATGAGACCGACCACGGCGCCCTGGAACTGATCTTGGCGACCAATCCCAACGCCGCCGGCGAGACGACCGCCTTGTACCTCAAAGATCAATTCGGCGGACGGCCGAATGTGGCGATCACTCGGCTTGGCCGCGGCTTGGCTTCCGGCTCTCATTTGGAATACGCCGACGAAGCCACCTTACGCAATGCCCTGGAATACCGCAAATAACCAAAATCGCGGCCTAGGCCGCGATTTTGGTTATTTGGACTTTGGTATATGGCTGGCGATGACCTTTCTTTTTGCGCTGACGGGTCTTTGATTTGTAGCGGAAGACCATCTTTTTGTCGCCCTTGGCGGTTTCCAGAATTTTGGCCTCGACGGAAGCGCCTTTAACCATCGGCTTGCCGATCGTCACGTCATCCCCCTTGGCAATCATAAGCACTTCGGAAAATATTACGGAATCGCCGGCGGCATCGAGCTTTTCAACCGTCAAAACGTCGCCTTCAGCAACTTTGTATTGTTTTCCCCCAGTTTTAATAACAGCGAATGTCATAGAAATAAAGCCCTTTCATCATAGCGCACTTTCGCACATTTGTAAAGAAGAACGGCGGCCTTCGGCCGCCGTTGTCAGAAACTCATTTTTTTCAGGTGTTTTTCGGAATCAAACGGCTCGCGCAAGAATTCTTGCCGCGGGCCGTAGAAGAACTCCGCCCAGATCGTTTGGCCAGCTAAGATAATTGGCACCCAATGCCGATCGGCGGCCATCATTTCATTCAGCGGCAGTTGGCTGATTGAAAACCAAGTTGGCCGAATCATTTCCGGCGACGGCTGGATTCTCCCCGCCCAGCGGGAAGCGCGAAAAACGTGGCAGCGGCAGGTGAATTTTTCTCCGGCCGCCGTAATATTGTGAAAATCAATCAGAGCGACCTTTTGGAGCTTAGTGCGGACAAGCCACAGCCCGCATTCTTCCCTTGTCTCGCGAATCGCCGTTGTCCGGGCGGTCTCACCATCTTCGATGCCGCCACCAAAACCATTCCAACGGTTGGCGCCGATTTTTTGGGTCTTCCGGGCCAAGAGCACTCGTTCATCGCGGACTGGAAACACGATTACCGCTTGGCGAAGGATTTTCTCCGGCTCCGGGCAGGTCTGGGTTCTTAAAAATGGCATAGAACTCCCGTCATCATACCGCTTCGCCGCAAAAAGTAAACGCTTTGAAAATCCCCAAAATTGTGTTAGAATTCAGCTGTTTGGTGGCCCTGTCGTCTAGCCCGGTCTAGGACATTAGATTCTCATTCTAAGAACACGGGTTCGAATCCCGTCGGGGCTGCGAGGTTAAAAATACTCTTTGTTTTTAGAGACTTGCGAATCGTCTTTCTATTTCTTGAGCGACGATAATATCGCGATCGGTTACTTTGCCGCCGCTGTCGAACCGCTGAAGCTCGAAAAGAATTTTGTTGTAGAAAATATGGATATCGGGATGATGATCCATCTCTTCGAAATAGGGCGCCAATCCCGAGAGAAACGTAAAGGCTGCCATAAAATCGGCAAACTGGAACTCTTTCGAGATTTTGTCATCTTTGAATGTCCAGCCGGGCAAATTCTGTAATGCTTCCTCAATTTGTTGCGGGGTCAGAACTGTTGGTTTGTCCACGATGTATATAACGATTAAGATTTTATTTAATTACTTCTTCAGCCAGCGGGCGGACTGGCGGACAAGGAGCTGTTTGGCCTGCGCGGGATCGGCAAGAATTGCAGCGACGATCTTTTCAGTGCGAATGCCTTGGGAGGATTTAACCAAAACCACATCGTACTGCTGGATCAATGCTGGGATTTTTTCAGCCGCTTCTTCAGAAGTTTCGAAGATAAGAATTTTGGCCGCGTCCATCTGGCTTCGGGCCGCTTCGGCGATGAATGCAGCGCGCGAACCGACGCAAACAAGCAAATCAATGAATTCAGCGGCCAGAATACCGATCGCGCGATGAGCCTGGATCGTGTGGTCACCCAGCTCCAGCATATCGCCAAGTACCGCCACCTTACGAATCCCCGGCAGGTCGCGGAGCGTTTCCAGGGCCAACCGCATCGAGGCAGGCGAGGCGTTGTAGGTATCGTCAATGATTGCCGATTGCTTCAAACCCGGCAGAATTTTGAGGCGCCCTTTGGGGCCGACATAGTGCGTTAAGGCCTGGCTGATTTGAACAAGATTCAAGCCGAATTTCAATCCGACCGCCGCCGCCGCAGCGGCGGCGTACCCTTGCGACCGACCCAGCGAACCATTGATATGGATAGGGGCAAAGCTCCCGCCGACATGCAACTTGAATGTTACCCCCAACGGCACCCCGTCTTCACTGTTGCGATATTCAAAATCGGAAATCCGAACCGACGCTTCCGGATTAAATCCGTATGTCGTGACCGGTGCGATGCTCGCCTGCTTCATGTCCAGAACTCGGTCATCGTCGTGATTCAAAATTGCCGCGCCGGTTGCGGCAAGCGCTTTGATCAGCTCAGACTTCTCGGCGGCGACGGCTTCAGCATCTTTAAAAAATTCGATATGCACCGGTACATCGCCGACGGTTGTTACCACGCCAATATCCGGCCGATATCGCCGCGCCAACCGCTGAATATCGCCGGGATGGTCGGCGCCGTATTCAAGGAGCAGCACTTCGGGATACGTTTGAGCAAACACAAATCGCCGCCAGGCGGTAAACAAAACCTTCAGCCAAAATCCGCGTGACGGCCCTTTTTCGTAATATTCGTTCCCCCAATCGCCGAGAATCGTTAGCGGCACGCCTAATTCATTGTTGAGATTGCCCTCGGAAATGCGAACGCGTTTCTGGGAACCCACGACCGCGCCGATAGCTTCCTTCGTGGATGTTTTCCCCGCATTCCCCGTCACGGCAATAATTGTCGGCTTATACCGCTTCAGGTACCACCGAGCCAGCATTTGTAACTTCCATTTCAATATATTCTGCATCGTTAATTCGTGGGTGGAATGTTGTAATAATTAATCAAATACTGCGCGATATCGCGGAAGGTTGACGACAAGCTGTCGGAAGCAAAGGTAATGCCTTGCGGCCGATCCATCTTGAGAAGAATAACAAACTTCGGATCGTTGGCCGGTGCAAACCCCAGAAAGTCGTGAATGAAGACGCCATCCTCGTAGCCGCCATGTCCATCAGCAATCTGGGCCGTACCCGTCTTACCGGCAATATCATACCCTTTTATCCTCGCTTTATCAAAGCCGTTGTTGACCACGCTCACCAGCATCGTTTTCAGTTTGTCTGACGTTTTTTGAGAAATAGGAATACTGACAACTTCGGGCTGGGTTACTTCCTCGCGGCCGCCTTCGTAAATAACCTTGTCCACGACATACGGTTTCATTAATTTCCCGCCGTTGGCGATAGCCGAGTAGGCGGTGATCAGCTGAATCGGCGTAACGGCAATACCCTGGCCGAAAGAAGCCGTCGCAGCATTGATTTTGCGGCCGCTGTACAAGTTGGCAATATCTCCCGGGACTTCGCCGGGCAGATCAATGCCGGTCTTCTGGCCGAACCCGAAGTTAATCGTATAATTCAAAAAGTTATCATCTCCGACGAGGTCTTCAACAAACATTGCCCCGGTGTTCAAGGATTTTTCAAGCACAGTGGTCATACTGACGGTACCGTGGGCCAAATTATCGAAGTTGTGAATCTGCTTGCCGGCAAGCGTAACGACGCCAGGGTCGGTATAGGTCGTGTCGGGCGTGACTTTACCTAAATCCAACCCCATCGCCATCGTAATCGGCTTAAAGGACGAACCGGGTTCGAACATCTGCTGAACGTTTTTATTCAAATAATTTTGAGGCGGCGAATCGCTGTAGGCGTTCGGGTCGAAGGTCGGCTCATCGGCCATAGCTAGAATTTTTCCCGTTTGAGGGTCCTGAACGATTACCGTCCCGCCGCTGGCATTCCATTTCTTGAGCACCTTATCCAGCGCCTGCTCGGCAAAGGTCTGAATATTGCGATCCACGGTTAGAACCACGTCAGCCGGCCGAGCAGAGATATTATCGGGATTCGTATTGCCGATCGAGATTGAAGAAACATAATGCTTAATGACGTCCCAGAAGCCGTTAATAGGCTGGCTGTCGTCTTTTTTGGCGGGCGCGTCCACGCGTCCGGCCAATTCCGAATCAAAATACGCTTCGATGCCGTACTGGCCCGCCCGGCCCTGGCTGTTGTAGCCGAAAAATCCCAGCACGCTCGCGGCAAGCGAGCGTGCTGGGTAGTAGCGGTCAGTTTCATATTCCGTTTGGCCGTTGCGGTCTTTTTCGAATTTTTTGTTGGTCGCGGCCAGGTACCAGTGATTGTCGTCGGAAGAAGTCGGATCCTGGAGATAAATATTGCCTCGAACGAAGATGTTGGAAATGTTTTGATTCTGCGCCTCTGCGGTTTGGGCGTAAATGGTGTGATTGACGTATGAAAGCGTAAAAAGCCGCCACGCGATAAGCGTGGCGGCTGCTAGGACGCAGCCAAAGACTATATAAATTCGAGTGGAATCTGATTTTTGGCCCATAGAACTATCTGCCGAGGGCTATATTGCCGTTCTCAAATACATACGAAATATCATGCGCCGCCACCATATTATGCGCGGCGGCGAACGCGGCAACATCCTCGGAATTTTGAAGCTCGCTCTGCTGGTCAATCAGGGAGCTGTGGAGATCGGTATAATAGGAAAGCTGATTCTGGAGACTGGAAATGCGATACTTGGCGGCCGTCCAACCGTTGACGAGAACCACGTAATACAATAACAAACCGGCGCATAAGGCAAGCAATCCGATGTTTACAAAGCCGATGCTGGAGCGCGACGTGCGGACGGTTTTGGTTTTAACTGACGCTGTTGAACGAATAGAACGAGTCAACTCACGAGGTAGAGGCATCCCTGCTCTACGTTTAGATTTTTTCCGCAATTTTCATTTTCGCCGACCGGGAGCGAGGATTTGCTTTTTGTTCGGTCCATTCCGGTCGAATGGTCCGCTTGGCCGGCAAGGTAATGATTCCTTTCTTTACTTCTTCTTTGAAAATTTCTCTGACGATCTTATCTTCATGGCCTTGGAATGAAATGACAACGAGCCGTCCGCCCGGGGGAAGAATCTCCAGTGCCGCGCGCACTCCCCGCTCCACGTTTTTCAACTCATCGTTGACCACCACTCGTAAGGCCTGGAAGGTTTTAGTGGCGCAGTGGATTTTGCGATGCTTGTACCAATTGGGGACGGCGCTTTCGACAACCGCCGCCAGCTGGCCGGAGGTCATGACCGGCTGGCGTTTGCGGGCCTGGCCGATCGCCGCGGCGATCTGATGGGAAAATTGTTCTTCCCCGTAGTCGCGCAAGATTTGTTCCAGCTCGGCGACTTCATAGGTATTCACGATCTCGCTGGCGGGCATCCCGACGTCGGCATCGAATCGCATATCCAGAGGCTCATCGCGCTTGAAAGAAAATCCTCGACCGCTGGCTTCGTAGTGCCAAGAGGAAAGCCCGAGATCGAACAGAACTCCGTCGGGACGGAAATCGCGCATTCCGGCGATCCGTACCATATTGATGTAGCTGTCGCTGACGACCGTGATGCGATTGCCGAGCGGAGAGGACGCAAATCGCTCCGCCGTCCGGCTCGCCAGCACTGGATCCCATTCGATTCCCAGCACGATCCCGCCGCGCTCGGCGATCGCAGCCGTATGGCCGCCGCCGTTAAGCGTCGCGTCAATATAGCGCCGTCCGGGTTGGACCTTCAAATATTCCAAGACTTCGTTTAAAAGTACTGACTGATGGACGCTCATATGCCCAATTCCCCTAATTTCTCTGCGATGCTGTCGGAATTCTTTTCCAAATTCGCCTTGTATGTCTGCCAGACGCTTTCGTCCCAGATTTCAAGACGGTTGTACACGCCCGCCACGACGACGGCTTTTTTCAAACCGGCGTACTGTTTTAAATATTCGGGTATCAAGATTCTCCCCAAACCATCGAAATCGACTTCCATGGCTCCGGAAAGCAGCAAGCGGGAGAACGAACGGGAATCTTGGCGAACCAGCGGTGTATTGCCGAGTTTGGTGGCCAGCTGATTCCATTGCTCGCGGGGAAACACGAACAGACAGTTATCCAACCCTCGCGTAATTACTGCTCCCTCGCCCAGCTCCTTTCTGAATTTTGAAGGGATGGATAATCGTTTTTTGGCGTCTAAATTGTGATTGTATTCGCCGATAAGCATTCCAAAGATTATCCACTTAATACCACTTCTATGCACTTGCTTACACTATGATACCACCTTACCAATTGAATGCAATGTGCATAACTCCCTACCCAAAACCGGCCTGAAAGGCCGGTTTTGGGTAGGGAGTTCAATAGTATTTTTTCTTGCTGTGGGCGCACCTGGATTCGAACCAGGGACCTTTGCAATGTGAATGCAACGCTCTAACCAGCTGAGCTATGCGCCCGTCGTTTGTATTCTACACTAAATGCCGATCTTATTCACGATCTTTTCGTGAGCTCCTTCTAGGAGCACGCGGACGAAGCGGTCGAACATGCTGTAGCGGTAATCGAATTCTTCCTTATCCATGAGCGTGAATTTGATTTCCGTGCCAACTTCGGCTTCCAGCGAAGCCAGAAATTGACGGAGTTTTTTGCGATCAATGTCGTCGCCGACGATGAACAAATCCGCTGGCGCATCTTGGCTATCAGGCGCGTTGGGATCGCTCAAAAAAATTCCCGAAATGATCGCAAGACGGATACGGCCGAGATTGAGAATTTTTTTGACGAGAGCTTCTTTTTCGCCTGCCGAAGACTTCAGCGCCAAACTGCGCAATTCCGAAAAGTATTCGAAGTTAGGGTCGAGAGTCCAGCGCTCCTCGCGCGAAGCGCGAGGAGCGCTTTTTTTGGTTTTCTTCGTTTTTTTGCTCATGGGCTATTTGCGCTTGACGGCGGTAATGCTTTTCAGCAGCTGCATCTCCCGTTTGACGGCTTCGGCCGACTCCTGGATCCGCTGGGCGATTTCAGTCACGCTGAAATCCTGCGGATAATTGCGATACAAGAACTTCAACAGCTTGACGCGAATCTTGGATCCGAACAAGTTATCAAGAATGGGCTTTGACATAAGGGGGCTTCTTCCATTACCATGAAAGGTATAAAAGCGCCTTTAGTTTAGCCGAAGATCGGAAAAAAGGCAACCCAATCTCACTTTCCCATGGAAAAAGTTTTCATAAAACCCGTCGCCAAAGAAATCCTTCTCAAAGCCAACGGCAAAGAAGGTTCCAGTGATTCGTTTTTGTACGATTACGACTCCGATCCCGCCAAACGCGTCCTCGGCAATCTCTATGTCGTCGGCAACGTCCAAATGGGCGCAGCCGAGCCTGATACCGAGGATTTGGATGTCGCCTACGTCATCAATCTCATCGCCTCTCTCGCCAAACGCGAATATTACGCAAAACCGGAACTAGCCCCCAAAGAAGCGTTTGCCAACGCGCTCAAAAAAATCAACGGCGTCGTCGAAGAATTTTTCAAAAAACAGGACACCAAAATCAACGTCGGCATTTTCGCCATCGCCGGCGACCAGCTCCACATTTCCAAACTCGGCAAATTCAAAATCCTTCTCGCTCGCGACGGCCGCGACATTGATATTCTCAACAACGTGGATCTCTTCGACCGCGAAGCGACACAAGAAAAAGAATTTTCAAATATCATCTCCGGCAAGATCAATGAGAATGATCGCATCCTGGCCTTCTACCCGAGCCGCTCGGTAACCGCCCGCACCAAATCCTTCAAAGATTCTTTCTTGAAATTGGGCCAAGATGACTTTGTGGCCACGCTTGCCGCATTAAAGGAAGAAAAACCGGACTTCGCCTGTGCCGCCGTCCACGTTGACCTCCAAAAATGCACCGAAGCCGCGGTTCAGCCCCGCGTCCAGCCCCGTGAATTGCGTGATGCCGAGCCGGAAACCGACGACGTAATCCCTGCTCCCCAGCCGGTTTTGGCCAGCCACAGCGAGGAAAAGTCCGTCAAACCGCGAATTGCAAAGAAAAAAGAGCCTATTATCCCCGTTATTTTGGATGAACCCACACCGGCGCCAGCCGCTGAACCGGTTTCTGCTCCAGCTCCGGTCGTTCATGTTTCAGAACCCCGCATTGCCGTTCGCAATGAAATTCCCAAGATTATTCCAAGCGAATTCGGCGTCGGCCGCAAAACTTCGGCCGTTGGCAAATACATCCATCGCTTGTCTCGTATCAACATGACGCCGCGCGGCCGAGCGGTTGCGCTCGGCAGCGCGGCGGTTTTGGTTGTCGGCGTTGTTTTCGGCCTTAAGTCGTTCGTTTTTATCAGCGCCGCCGATCGTGAAGCCAACGCAGCCGTGTTGCAAGCCCAGGAGAATATCAAGCTCGCCAGCGACAAAGCCGGCCAGAATGACTTGGCTGGCGCACGATCGGTTCTTATCGCTTCTTTGAGCGATATCACTGCCACCGAACAAGAGCAAACCGGTACAACCCGATTTAATGACATCAAACAAAAGATCCGCGATGCGCTCGATAGCCTGGAAGGCGCCGCGGATGCGAATCTTTCGGTCGCCGCTGAAATTCCCGAAGACGCCGGTCGAGCTTCGCTTATTGCCCTTGACGGTGACCAGCTCTACGCCTATCTGAATCAAGACGCCGGCGGCGCGATTGCCCTTGTCTCGGCCAGCGGCGTAGACAAACAAACGGCCGTCGCCGGCATGAATCCGTCGCAACTGTTCGGCAGCGGCGCATATGTCGTTGCCGTTGACCCGACCGCCAAAAAGATCGCTTCCCTCTCGACTGCCAAATCAACCATCGGTTTGACGACCTATTCCGGCGATCCGTTTACCGCCCTCGACTTTTTCCAAAATAATATCTACGCGATTTCGGGCAGCCAGATCGTAAAAATGACCGATGCTGCTACTGGCCACACCAAGATTGATCCGTGGCTCCAAAGCGGCACTGCCGTCCGCTCCGACGCTAACCGCATTGCAATTGATGGCAATGTCTACATTCTCTCCAAAGATGGCACGTTGACTACCTACTATAAAGGCAAAGTTTCCAAAGAATTCAACACCGGCATCACCAACGACTCCGACAGTCTGCTTCTGACGACCGATGACGGTTCGGTTCTGTATATCGTCAACAAACAGATGGGTCGTATTTACGTCATCGCCAAAGATACCGGCGCCCTGCAAAAAACTTACAAGTTAAACACGCAAAAAGCCATTGATGACGCTACAATCGCCGACAATGGCCAACTCTACATTCTCTCAGAGAACAAGATCTGGAACGTGCAGTAATGTATAAAAAGAACGAGCCCCTGGCCGCGAAATTCGCGGCCAGGGGCTTTTGCGCACCAGAG
>DASZRH010000033.1:0-2423 GCA_035549275.1 Minisyncoccota bacterium
CGCAATCGGCGCTTGTTTCGCCAGAGAGCCGCTGAAAATACGGGCATAGGCGATGACGCCCTTGTATGCATCAAATGTAGAATCAAAAACCAGCGCCCGAAGGGTCTCGTCTGCCGGCGCCGCAGGCGCCGGCACGGTCTCAATCACTTTTTCCAGCAGCCGATCCACATTCGTTCCGTTCTTGCCGGAAATTTCCAAAATTTCTTCGGGCTCGATGCCGAGCACGTACGACAGTTCTTCTTTGACCTGGGCCGGCCGGGCGTTGGGCAAATCAATTTTGTTGATCGCGGCGACAATGGCCAGTCCCTGCTGCTGGGCCAAGTGCAAATTAGCCAGCGTCTGGGCCTGAACGCCCTTGGACGCGTCCACCAGCAGAATCGCGCCCTCAACGGCGGCCAGCGACCGGGAAACTTCATACGAAAAATCCACATGGCCCGGCGTATCGATAAGATTGAGCGTATATTCTTCACCCTTGTATTGATAGCGCATACGAACCGGTTGAAGCTTAATCGTAATGCCGCGCTCGCGCTCCAAATCCATCTGATCTAAATATTGCGCCTGCATCTTTCGTTTCTCGACGGTCGCCGTCAATTCCAAAAACCGATCGGCTAATGTCGATTTTCCATGGTCAATGTGGGCAATGATGCAGAAGTTACGGATGTGATTCATAAAAATTGATCCCGCCGGGCACGACGGGATCATAGGTGGGAGAAACTGCTACTGAACGGAATCGGGCCGATCCCGAAGATCGCGGCACTTCTGGCAGTTGCCGAAGTGATTCAGTGCTGCGGCCATGCGCTGGGGCTCCTGCTTTTCAAGCTGGCGCCGAAACTCGGGAAAGTTGTAGCTTTCGACGAACTTCAGCGTCAGGTGGCCATTCTCGAAGTCCTGGCCTTCTGGTTTCAGTTCGGCCGGCACCGGTTCAGCCGGATCGAGCAGATCCTCGAAGTCGGGGCGATGGGTGTCGCCCAAAGCATGACCCGGAATCGGCTTGGCCCGTTCCTTTTCCGTGGGAAAGAGCTTTTCTTGGGTTTCCATACTCATATTATATTACGTTAATTGGTTTTTGTAAATATGGCGAAATGTCAGCCACAACAGGGCAATCTGGATGTTTCCGGCTACAGCGAAAGCCAAGGCGAGGCCTTTGACGCCGAGGCCGAAATGGACGCCTAACAACCAGGCCAAGGTAACATTGGTTGTAATCGCGCAGATTGAAATGACCACCGGCACAATCGTATTCTGGAGGGCATAGAACGCACGGGAAAAAATCGGAATCAAACTCTGGGCCGGCACGCCCCATAAAAATATCTGCAGAACCGTCGCCGTCCGCACCGCGCTCAAACCCTCGAATAATCCAGTCCCGAAGAAGAGATTAATCCCCCATTGGGCCAAAAAGTAGCCGGCAATCGATACCGGCACCACGACTGCCGCCGTATTGCGCACTGCGCCGGTGAGTTTGCGGCGGAATTCCGCCAGCTCTTGGCCTGATGCGTGATGGGAAAGTTTCGGAAACACCGCCGTCGCCACCGACACGCCCACTACCGCAATCGGCACGAACTGAAGATTATTGGCGACGTTGAGAATGGTAATGCTGCCGGCAGCCAGCGTTGACGCGAACGAATTGATAATTGCCGAATCCAAACTGTATGCGCCCAGACCGATCGTCCGCGGCACCATGAGCTTAAATATGCGGCGCAACTCGGCGCTGGCAAAATTCAGATGCGGCCGATAGCGAAACCCGGCCCGATGCGCGGCCACAGCTTGAATGAGCAAATGCAGGAATGCGCCCAGGATCACGCCCAAGCCAAGGCCATAGACGGGAAAATAGCCGCGGGCGGCCAGCCAGGGCGCAAACCAGATCGCGCCGGCGATGATGCCGGCGTTGTACACGACCGGCGCAATGGCATACGCCCAAAACCGCTCCAGCGATTGCAGAACCGAACCGAAAATAGTGCTGACCGAAAACAACACCGGCGACAGAAGCATGAGTCGCGTCAGCGATACCGCCATGTCACGGTCGGCGCCCGCAAATCCGGGCGCGATGAGCCGGACGAGCGGCCCGGCCAATGCGCACATGATCGCTGACGCGATAATGACAAGCACGAAAACCGTAGTGGTGAAGTTACGGGCTACGCCCCATGCATCCGCTTCGTTCTCGCGCCGCTTGGCCACAAACACAGGAATGAACGCCGAGGAAACAGCCCCCAAGACGAGAAGATTAAAGACCAGATCGGGAATCTTGAAGGCACTGTAGTAGACATCGAGCATCCGCGTTGCGCCGAAATTCGCCGCCAAAATCCGATCGCGAATCAATGCCACCACGTCCGCTGCAAAACTGAACCCGCCCAATATCACGCTCGCCTTGAGTATTTTTGACATTAATAAAAGTATACCCGATCTCTCAATTTATGCGAGAGCCAATT
>DASZRH010000034.1:0-2944 GCA_035549275.1 Minisyncoccota bacterium
AGACCGACAGTGTAGTCGTAGCCGTTTCAACAATTTCATCGCCGCTTTGAACCGACCATTGGATGTGTTTGAGCGCAAATACTCCGGCTCCGATCAGAATAAGCAGAATAATGAGTGTTTTCATGGCGATCTTTCTATCCACTGTACCACTTGACGCCTTCCAAGGCCATTTGTTACGATACCTTTATATAACAAGGTAGCTTATATTAACCTATGGCAGTCTCCGAAAAATTTGAACCTATCCGCCGCGGTTTGCTCGAATTCTTAACTTTGCGCATTATCGCCGCCCGCGAGGTTTACGCTGCCGATATCCTGAAAGCATTGAGCGACACCGAATTTGCGACCCAGGAAGGCACGCTCTATCCCCTCTTAAGTAAGCTCCGGCGCGAGGGTCTCGTCGAATACGCCTGGGTTGAATCCGAATCTGGCCCACCGCGCAAGTACTACCGACTGACTCCCAAAGGTCGCGGCCAGCTCGAAGAAACATCTGACTATTGGCACAAAATCAATCAAACCATTAAAAAATTAGGCAAATAACCATGAACAAAGTAACTAGCATCAACTTAAACGGCAACGCATTCCAAGTCGAAGAGACTGGCTACGCTCGCCTGCAGGAATACCTGCATACCGCGGCTGAACACCTGGCAAACGATCCCGACAAAAACGAGATCACTCAAGATATCGAACAGTCCATCGCTGACAAATTCCAGCGCTTTTTGACGCCCCACAAGACCGTCGTTACCGACAGCGAAGTCGAACAGATCGTCGCTGAAATGGGACCCGTGAAAACTCAAGCCGACGGAGAAAAATCCGATAACACCGGCGAGTCGAAAGAAAAAGACCAGTCGAATCCGAAACGGCTGTACCGCGTCAAAGAAAACTCGATGCTGGCGGGCGTGTGCAGCGGCCTGGCGGCTTATTTCAATGTTGACGTTGTTTTGATCCGGCTGGCGTTCGTTTTGCTGGCGGTATTCAGCCACGGCTTTGGGATACTTGCCTATATCGTGATGATGCTGGTTGTCCCATCCGCCAAAACGCCGGCCCAAAAATCGGCGGCCTTCGGCGCTCCGTTTAACGCTCAAGACTTGATCAATCGGGTTAAAAACGAATATTCCCGCTGGGATCGAAAGATTTGGAAGCAGCAAAAGCGCGAGTGGAAACAGCAGTGGCGCGCCCATGCCCGCGCCGAGCGCGATTATTGGCGGCAAAATTATGAAAAACATCATCAGTATAATCAGCATGGAAGAATTGCGCCGCTTCGCGGCGCACTCTACGCGATTTTTGGAATCGTGTGGATTCTGGCTTTCATTTCCTTGATCAAAACTTCGGCTATCTTCGGCTGGGCCATTTCGGCCGCGATTCCATTCTGGGCCGCGATCGTTATCCTGATCTTGCTATACTTCGTTGCCGTTTCGCTTGCCGAATCCCTGTTCTGGTTTCTGATAATCGGTGTAATTCTTTACTTCTTGTATCACCATATTCCGCAGGCTCACGCCGTCATGAATAGTATGTGGACGACCGCTCAAAGCTTGTATCATCGCTAGCCGTCAAGTCCGTCAAGTTATCATTTGACGGTGGATATCTTTTTTCCTATGATAGGTACATGCACGATATCCAACAAAAACTCCTCGCCCTTTCGGTCGATCATGATCTCGGCAAATTAAGCTATCGCCAGATCGGCAAACTCATCGGAGTTGATGCGCCCCAGAAGATCAAGCATCACCTGCTGCAGCTGGAACAGCGCGGTTTGATCTCCATCAACCGCCTCGACAAAGTCATCATCAAAACCCGGCCCGGCCCAACCATCAGCCGATCTCTTATTTCCGTTGCCATTCTTGGCTCCGCCAACTGCGGCCCAGCGACGATTTACGCCGATCAGAACATCGAGGGCTACCTGCGCATCTCCGGCCGGCTGTTAACCAAGAAAAAAGGAATTTTTGCAATTCAGGCCTCCGGCTATTCCATGAACAAAGCCAACATCAACGGTGAATCCATCGAAGACGGCGACTATGTCATTGTTGATCCCGAATGCCGTACTGTCAAAAACGGCGACTATGTGCTTTCAATCATTGACGGAACCGCCAACATCAAACGCTATTTTAACGACAAACAAAACCAGCGCGTGATCCTGCTTTCAGAATCAAGCGCCAGTTTCTCTCCTATCTTTATTCACTACAAAGACTTAGACCGCTACCTCGTCAACGGCAAAATCATCCAAGTCGTCAAGAAGCCCAAGACCACCTGGTCGCGCATCAAAAAACTCGTCTATCGCCCCGCCTACTAACGGCTACTGGGCCAGCGTCCCGATCAGGAATGTCGCGAGAATCATCTGTTGCTGTTGGGCATGGTCATGCTGCTGGGTAAACGGCTGGGTGCCGTCTTTGCCGCAGAGCTGGAGAATCGCCTGGACGCCGCCCGGGTGCTGATGAACCCAATTCGTCAGGTTGTATACTTTGCCTTCAATCACGGTCCAGCAATCGCCGTCTTTACTGTGCTGGGCCACCTCGGCCATGGTGTACGTTTGGGGGCCGGCCGGTGACGAGCTGGCGACCGGGGAGCTTGAGGCCGCAGGGCTTCCCGAGACTGACGCTGTCGGGCTTGGAGACGGAGTTGGTTCGCTATCTACCCGATTGAAGAAAAAATACGCACCGGCGCCAAGAACCGCCAAAATAACAAGGGAAATAATAGTTGTTTTCATGAGATATATGCTATCAAATTAACTCAAGCGTGGCCAGCATGGCCTGAATTATTTGCTCAAAGCCCAACTGGCCGGGATCAGGCGCAAAATACGAAATTTGAATCAAATGGGAATCATCCACCGGGATCAATATCTCCGTTGCCTCACCCAGACCCGATCCGCTGAATGATTTGCCGTTGATGCCGTTCAGGGTAACCGTGTGCAATGGAATCGTGATACCGCCGGCATCTTTGAACTGATCCATTT
>DASZRH010000035.1:0-10407 GCA_035549275.1 Minisyncoccota bacterium
AATTTGAAATTTTGCCTGGCTATCGCGGTTTTGCGCGATCGGCCGGCCACCTCTACGGCGCCGCTTCATATATTATCCGAACTCCGGCCGGCCACCGCGGCTGGTTTACGGGGGATTGGGCGGCGCATTCGATGCCGACGATTCTGGGCATGGACGGCTGGGATGCCGTTCCCGCCGAATGGCTGCCGGATCAAATCTGGGGTACTGACTTTACGCACGCCCTGGAACAGGCCCATTCGAAAGTTTCGACCCTACTGGCCTATCAGCGCCTGATTCAACGGGCGCAGTCCGCGCATCAGCTTGGATTGTCGCTGCTAATTCTGGGACCGGCTCAAGGCAAGGCCCAGGATTTCACCGCCTATCTCTCCGAAGCCGGCCTGCCGTGTTACGTTGACGGACCGATGGCACATCGTTTCTTCGATCTCTACTGCAATTTTCCGTGGTCCGATCATGAGCGAAAGCCGGCACCGCTAGGCGCCGATCCGCTTATCCGACCGGTCGAGGGCTACCGCCATCGGCAGGCGCTTTTGGAAAGCGCCGATCCGATGATTGTCTACACCACTTCCATGACCGGCGAGGGAATCGCTTTCCAATATCTAAAAGAAGTTCTCACCCGGGAAAACTGGATCGTGGCTTCAAGCTCGTACAATTTTCCCGATACGCCGATCTGGAAACTGCATCAGCTGGTCAGAAAATATCCGGAATATTCGGGAAATGAAGACCGACGCACGATCGAACTTTCAAGCGAATGGGAAGGAACGACGACGCGTGTCGTCATTCCAGTCCGCGCCGCGGTCGAACACCTCGGCGTTACGCGCCACTCTACGATCGTTGATTGCTGCAGCACGCTGGCCGAACTGATCGAAAAGCGCGGCGGCGAAAAACTTGATCGCATCCTGGTCGGCCACACGGCGCCGGAGAATATCCCGGCCCTGGGCCCGATGCTTGCGCCGTATGTGAAGTCTGAAGAACACGCACTTCTGCCGGCCGCTCGCGGCACGGCGGTTAACGTGTAACGGGATCCCTTCGGGATCCCGTTTTATTTTTGCTGAAACGGAAAACCCCCAGGCGCTTCGCGCCTGGGGGTTGTTGTTACGTGTGAAGATTCAGGTTTTTGAAGGCCAGCCAGAAAATGGCATGGCCGTGAAAGAACTTATCGCTTTGAATGCGCCGGTCAATTTCTTCTGCCGTTTCCTTGCGGGCCCACACTTGGTCTGCTCCGGGGCTGACCGGAGTTTCGGCCGAAGCGGTTGTCCAGAAAAAGACACGGAAATAGTTGTTGCGGTGTTCGTAGCTGATCAGATTTTCCTCGGTAACCGAGAGGGCGACCTTGATCCCGGCGAAGCCTTCTTCCTGGGCTTCGCGGATCGCGGCGGCCATGATGGTTTCATCCGTCGGATCTTTTTTGCCGAAGATAAATCCGGGAAGATCGCGGTCAGAATCCTGGATCACCAAAAAGGTGGGCGGGTTGGACAGGAATTTTACAATCAGGCCGGCACCCTGCGGGACATCGCCCTGAATTTTACGCTGATCGGTCCAGGCTCGAAAATATTTGGGCCGGGCGAGTTCCGTTTCCAGGGCGATGCGCCGGAGGAGCAGTTCGGAAACGTTGGTGAGACGTTCCGGCTGGCGGGGTATACGGCGCCGTTTCTTCTTGGCTTCCGAAAAGGAGCGGGCATTGGTCTTGCGGCGCTTGAGAAATCGTTTCAGCTGGGCCAGGTCGTCGGCCATGATTCGATTCAGCCGGCGGCTGGCAACCAGAACATTGCCGTTTCGGACTTCCACGCGTGCATTGTTCGCCATACTGGCCAAAACGATGACATAATTAAAACCGCCTGTCAATATGACAGGCGGTTTTAATGCGGCAGGAGAAACTAGTTCTTCTTATCGAGCGTCAGGGTCAGCTTGTGTTCCTTGGCTTCAATCGCCACGATTGCCATGTCGTATTCCTGGCCGGCCGACAGCGCTTCTTGGGGTGCTTGGCCGGCGAGTTCCGCTACTGGAATGAATCCGACGATATCGCCGGCAAGTTCAACGAAAGCGCCGCTATTGCGGATTTTGGTCACGCGGCCGCGGACTTTCTGGCCGACTTGGTACTTGGCATCAATCGTCAGCCACGGGTCTTCTTTGAGCGCTTTGAGCGACAATGAGACGCGGCCGCCGTCGAGATTAATGATCTTGGCGGAAACTTGATCGCCCGGGCGCAGTATTTCGCGGGGATCTTCGATGAACTTCCAATCAATTTCCGAAGAATGAATCAAGCCGTCGAGCGTTTCGCTTAGTTTAACGAATGCGCCAAAATCGGTGACTTCGGTGATAGTGCCTTCTACGATATCGCCAACCTTGAGCTTGGCAATCTCTTCTTTGACGGCTTCTTCCTGGATCGCGCGCTCGGAGACGATGAGTTTGTTCTCGTTTTCGTTGAAATCAAGAATTTTGACGCGGAAAACCTGGCCTTTGAATTTCTGAAGGGCCTGGACGATCTTGGTCGTATCGCCGCCTTCGACTTTCGGATAGTGCTCCGATGAAAGCTGGGAGAGAGGGAGAAAGCCCTGAACGCCGCTGACTTCGACGATGAGGCCGCCCTTATTGATATTAACAATCGGGGTTTCGATGATCTTGTCTTGCTCCTTGAGTTCTTTGATGTCTTGCCAGGCGGTTGTTACCTGGGCCGCGCGCAGCGAGAGTTCACGATAGCCTTCGTTATTCTCCAGCTCGATGAGCATGGCCGAAACCTGGTCGCCGGCTTTTAAAGTTCGCATGCGGTCCGGGTTGTCATAGAATTCGCCGGGATAGACGATGCCGATGCCGATGGAACCCAAGTCAACGATCACGCTGCCCTTGGATACATTAATGATGGTGCCGTGCAAAATGTTGCCCGGCTTGGGAAGGAAAAATTCCTCTTTCGACAAGAGGTCCTTCATTGATTTGATTTCAGACTGTTGTAGATTCACGTTCGTATCGGACATGGGCCTTGGACGGACGTTGTGCACGACCGACAGCCGATCCCCGAAATTAGAGATTTTACAACCCTCATATCCTACCAAACTTTTTTCAAAATGGCAAGGATTCGTCTGGCCAAGGGGTTTTGGGATCGCGTCATCAGAAATTTGTCGGAAATTTGGGCGAGACTGCCGTCTCTGGCCCGGGGAACGTCCGGAGGCGGGTAGCCGAGGTAGAGCAAAAATTCCAGCAGGAATTTTATGCGGCCCCCCAGGCCAGAGGCGGCAGTCGAAGCTCTTGTTTTCCAGCCTCAAATTTGCTATCATACGGCCATATGACCATCACTTGGTTCGGCCAATCGTGCTTTCGCCTTGAAGCAAAAGAGGGCAGCGTCCTCATTGATCCTTTTGCCAAGGAAATCGGCTTGAAACCGCCGAGAATCAAGGATGACGTAGTACTCGTTACGCATCAGCACCGCGACCACAACGCCATCGAAGACGCAAATTCTGAAGCGTTTATTATCCAGAACCCTGGTGAATATGAAAAGCAAGGCATCGCCGTTCGTGGCATCGCTTCGTTTCATGATGATAAGGAAGGCGCTGAACGCGGGCCGAACACTATCTACCTCATCAAGGCCGAAGACTTGACTCTCTGCCATCTCGGTGACTTGGGCCAGAAAGCTTTGACCGACCAGCAAGTTGAAGCGATCGGCGACGTGGATGTCCTGATGATCCCCGTCGGCGGCACGTACACGCTTGGCGCCAAAGAGGCGGCTGAAGTGATCAGCCAGATCGAGCCCAAGGTAATCATTCCCATGCACTACAAACTTCCTGGTATTCAAAGTCCGATCGAAAGCGCCGACAAATTCGTGAAAGAAATTGGCTTGACTCCCGAGCGGACCGAGAAATACAAAATCACCGGCAAAACCTTGCCGACCGAGGAAATTAAATTAGTCCTGCTGACCATCTAAATCTATGAAATCCCTTATCCGAGACATTCGCAACCAGCCTGATCATGTTCGAGAGTTGCTCGTGCTTCTTTGCACTGTGGTTGTTGGCGCCGGGATCGGTATGATATGGTTTCATTCGTTCAAGCAGGACGTCTATGCCTTGCTAAACCCGCAGCCGGAGCAATCGGACGATCGAAGCTTCGCTTCCGACACTACCTCGCTCTTCGGCTATATCGGCAAAGCCTTCAGCCAGAGCAAGGCCCAGATTGAGAACTTTATCGCGGGTTCGGACTCGAAAGAACCGGCAACGTCTCAAGAATCCGGCCAGCCGCACGCGCTGCCTGTAACCGGAAATAAATAACCTATGCCAAACGGAATTCAACCCCGCGAAATTACGGAGGAAGTCCAGCAGTCGTATTTAGAATACGCGATGAGCGTCATTGTCGCGCGCGCCTTGCCGGACGTCCGCGACGGTCTCAAGCCGGTTCATCGCCGCATTTTGTACGCCATGAATCGCATGGGCCTGACTTCGGGCGCCAAGTATCGCAAAAGCGCGACCGTGGTCGGGGAAGTGCTCGGCAAATATCACCCGCATGGCGATGCCGCTGTCTACGATGCGCTGGCCCGCATGGCCCAGGATTTCTCGCTCCGCTATCCGTTGGTGGATGGCCAGGGTAACTTCGGTTCAATTGACGGCGATGCACCAGCGGCAATGCGGTATACCGAGGCCCGTATGACGGCCATTTCCGAGCTGATTCTTTCCGATATCGAAAAAGAAACCGTTGATTTTCGCGATAACTATGACGGCTCGCACCAGGAACCGGTCGTGCTGCCGACGCGCGTCCCGAGTTTGCTTATCAACGGCCAGGTCGGCATTGCCGTCGGTATGGCCACCAATATTCCGCCGCACAACTTGAATGAAGTTCTGGACGCCATGATCCATCTTATCGATCACGACGATGCCGATCTGAAAGACCTGATGGAATTTGTGAAAGGTCCCGATTTTCCGACCGCCGGTACCATCTACAATGAACACGACATCATGAACGCCTATGCTTCCGGCCGCGGGCCGATCGTGATGCGCGGCAAAGCCGAGATCGTCGAAAACAAAAAGGGCTTCCAGATCATCGTCACCGAGATTCCGTACCAAGTGAACAAAGCGGAATTAATTGCCCATATCGCCGAATTGGTCATGGGCAAAGAAAGAAAGATCGACGGCATTAAGGACATCCGCGACGAATCGGATAAGGACGGTCTGCGCATTGCCATTGATCTGAAGCAGGACGCGTTTCCGCGCAAGATTCTCAACCAGCTTTTCAAATACACGGAACTCCAAAAAACGTTCCACCTCAACATGATCGCGCTGGTGGACGGCATTCAGCCGCAGGTTCTGGGTCTGAAGGGCATGCTTGAAAAATTCATCGAGCATCGCCGCGAAGTCGTTATCCGCCGCAGCCGCCATGAGCTCCAAAAGGCCAAAGACCGAGCCCATATCCTTGAAGGATTGAAAAAGGCTCTTGATCACATTGATGAGATCATCAAAATCATCCGCGCGTCGGCTTCCAAGGAAGACGCGGCGGCTAATTTGATCAAGAAGTTTAAGTTTTCAGACAAACAGGCCGCAGCAATTTTGGATATGCGCCTTCAGGCGCTGGCCGGTCTTGAACGCAAGAAAATCGAAGATGAATTGGACGAGAAGCTCAAATTGATCGCATTTTTGGAGGATTTGCTCAAGAGTCCCAAGAAGATTCTCGGTGTCGTCAAGGAAGAATTCAAAGAAATCCGAGAACAGCACGGCGACGAGCGCCGCACTAAAGTCGTGAAATCCGCGCTGCGCGAGATCGGCGAGGAAGAACTGATTCCTGAAGAGGATTCCTTGTTTATGATTACGCGCGACGGCTACATCAAGCGCATGGCGCCCGATACGCTCCGCACCCAAAAGCGGGGCGGTAAGGGCCTGATCGGCATGGCCACCAAAGAAGAGGATACTATCTCGCATTTCTTTTTGGCCAATACCCACGACAGTGTTCTCTTCTTTACCAATACCGGCAAAGTTTTCCAGACGAAAGGATATGAAGTGCCGGAATCGTCCCGCACCGCCAAGGGCAAAGCAATCGTCAATTTTCTTCAAGTTTCGCCGAATGATCAGATTACGGCCGTAGTTCCAATTCCCAAGGGCCAAAAGCGCATGTATCTGTTCATGGCCACCGATCATGGCATCATCAAAAAAGTTGAAATGGATGCGTTCGATCAGGTCCGCCGCAGCGGCATGATCGCCATCAAGCTCAAAGGCGACGATCGCCTCGGCTGGGTGCTGGGTACGTCGGGCGACGATCAAATCATCATGACGACAACGGCCGGAAACGCCATTCGATTTAAAGAAAAAGACGTCCGGCCCATGGGCCGCAGCGCGGCCGGCGTGCTTGGCGTTCGTTTGGAAAAGGGCCAAAGGGTGGTTGGCGCGGACGTGATTCCGTCCGGTGCTGAGAAGGGCCTCCAATTGCTTGCGGTCATGGAGAACGGCTACGGCAAGCGCACTGATCTGAAGTTCTATAAACTGCAAAAGCGCGGCGGGCACGGCATTATGACGGCCAATATCACGCCTAAGACCGGCGAATTAGTCTCCGCTCACGTGACCTCGGAAGAAAACAAGGAACTGATTGCCGTCTCCCGCAAGGGGCAAGTGATCCGAACTGAAATCGGGGGGATTTCGGTGCTGGGCCGCGCGACGCAAGGCGTTCGTATCATGAAACTGGATGCCGGCGATAAGCTTGCTTCGGTGGTGATCGCTTAGAACTCAATTTTTGGGTATAAGTTGATAACTTTTCGGGCTTGAAATGATAAAATAGGAAGGTGGCAAGTCCGATCTCACTCGCAGGTTTTTTGAATCCCGAAACGGTTGTCGGGGAATTTGGCATTACGCCCGGCATGCGGATCGCCGATTTGGGCTGCGGTTCCGGACACGTGGCGCTGTTGCTGGCCCAGCGGACGGGCCCGGACGGAAAAGTAACGGCCGTGGATATTTTGGAAGATAAATTGGACAGCGTTCGCACCCAAGCCAAGGCGGCGGGAATCAACAACATCGAAACGATTCGGGCGAATCTCGAAGTGCTGGGCAGTTCCGGTTTGGTAGACGGCTCCCAGGATATGGCCGTGTTGGTCAATATTCTTTTCCAATCTCCCCAAAAAGAAGCGATTATCAAGGAGGCGATCCGGGTTGTGCGCTCGGGCGGGACGTTGATCGTAGTTGAATGGCGGCCCGGCGCTGGCGGGTTTGGTCCGACGGATCAGCTGCGCATTAGCGAAGACACTCTCAAGAATATGGTAGCCGCCGCCGGCGCCGGGCCGGCCCGCTCGTTCTCGGCTGGCCAATTCCATTACGGCGTTATTTTTACTAAAGCATGAACAACCGAAAAGTAATGTACATTCTGGTCGGGGTTATCGCGGTTGCGGTGTTCGTTACCTTTATTTTAATTCTTCGGAATATCGGCGGGACCACCGCTTCTAAGGTTACGCTCCAATTTTGGGGAGTCTATGACGATCCATCGGCATTCGAAAAAGTAATTTCCGGATTTCAGGCCGAGCATCCTGAAATTGACGTGAAATACCGCGTTATTCCGTACGATCAATACGAAACAACCATGGTCAATGCGCTCGCCGCTGGCAACGGGCCGGACATTGTCATGATTCACAACACGTGGCTGCCCAAGCACGGCGACAAACTGGAACCGATGCCAACTTCGATTCCAGGCCAGAAGGAACCGCTCTTCACGCTCCAGGACTACAAGAATCAATTTGTTGATGTCGTGCCGCAAGATTTAACCTATCAAAACCAGATTTACGGTGTGCCGTTGTACGTTGATACCCTGGCTTTGTATTACAACAAAGACCTTTTCAACGCGGCCGGAATCACAACGCCGCCCAAAATGTGGGAGGACGTCAATAATGATATTCAACTCTTAACAAAGTTCGATTCGCGGGGGAATATTACCCAATCGGCGGCGGCATTGGGCACGGCGCGGAATATTAACCGATCCACGGATATTCTGATGGATATGATGCTGCAAAGCGGGGTGAATATGACCTCAAGCGACAACCGGACTGCAACGTTTGCTGAGCCGGTCAGCGGCCAGCACGTCGGGGAAATTGCGCTTGAATACTACACGGATTTCGCCAATCCCCGCAAACAAAGCTATGCCTGGAACAGCTCGCTCCACTACTCCGTAGACGCGTTTTCCGAGGGTACTCTAGCAATGATGTTCAACTATTCTCACCAGGCCGCGGCCATCCGAGCCAAAGCGCCGCGGCTGAACTTCGGCATTGCGCCGATGCCGCAGGCATCGGCGACAGATATCCGCGATTTCGCCAACTACTGGGCCGCGGCCGTTACCAAGGGCTCGGCTCATCCGAATGAGGCCTGGGAATTCTTGGCGTACCTAGGATCCAAAGATGGCGAGTCTGCCTACCTCGCGGCAACCGGCCGTCCGGCCGCTCGCCGCGACCTGATTGATCTTCAGAAATCCGATCCTGATTTAAGTGTCTTTGCGCGCCAGGCCCTGACCGCCCGCTCCTGGTATCAAGTCGACAACGTGGCCATCGAAAATATTTTTGCCGACATGATTGATGACGTGAATTTCAATCGGGCGACCGTACCGGCCGCGCTCGGCGCCGCCGAGACAAAGATAAACGTGCTGATGCGCCAATGACCCGCAGCGCTCCCAAACTTTTTGCCCATGCAGTCATCGTCGCGGCCCTGTTTGCTGTCCCGCTGTTTTCATTCGCCGTCGATTTTCCGTGGTGGCCGATCGTGCCGTGCGGTTTGAATCGGCCGAGCCAAGAACAAATTGCCGCCGGCGAGAAACTCCTTGACGATTCGTATTACCAGCCCTGCAATCAGTGCCAGTTGATTCAACTCGGCAAGAATCTCATTGATATCGTGACCTATGTCATTGTGCCGGTTGTCGGTACGCTGCTCTTTATCTACGCTGGCTTCCGCATTCTCATCAGTCAGGGATCGCCCAAGGGCTATCAAGAAGGCATGTCGATCATGCGGACCACGGCCGTCGGCATCGCCATCATGCTTGGTTCGTGGCTGATTACGAACTTCATTCTCAAAAGTTTGGCGGGCACTGACGATAATTCCCCCAATTGGTACACGATTTCCTGTACTGCCGGCCCGCTCGGAAGTATTGTTGGCGGAGGAGTAACGCCCGGAGGCACCACAACCCCGAGTGTGCAACCGACTCAAACTGGCCAGCCCACCCAGCCAGGACAAGGAGTAACCTGCTCGCAATCGAATTTGAATTTGTGCCAAGGCCAGACGGCTTCCAGCAATTGCGGCGCCAGCACGCCTGCATGCCAGCAATATAGCGCCTTAATCAAACCCGAGTATATCGGCGGGCCGGTTACGGCTGAACTTTTGAAATCCATTATCGCCAACGAGTCAACCTGCAATCCGACGCGGGCCAGCTCCGCCGGCTCCTACGGATTGACCCAGCTAAAGCCCGGCACTGCCAACCAGTACAAACAGTATTGCGGCATTACGGCTAATATCACGGCGTCTTGGCTGACCAATCCCGCTAATGCTCAAGCTGAAATTTGTATTACGGCTCAATATTTAAAACAACTGGCGGCGGCCAGTTCTTGCGGTCTGGATCCGCGCAATATGGCAGCGGGGTATAACGGCGGACCTGGCGCCTGCAAGGCGAGCGTTGATTGTTCGGGCCAGGCGAGCTGTTCGGGATCGGCGACCAAAGCGTGGGAATGTCTCTATGACAATACAGCTCATACAGTGTGCAACACTGGCTACAATGAAACCAGAAATTATGCAACGAGGGTGCTATACTGTGTTCAAAACCCCGGCTTTTAAACTATGAAACGAATTTTCACTATTTTGTTGATCGCAATATTCTGGGTCGGTCCCGCCCGGGCCGATGTTCAAGACGGTTTTGCGCCGCAAAATTTCTCGTATTTGTTCCATCTGTATTTCAGCAATGGCCAGTTGTTTGCCGACCGCGATTTTCAATATAAGTATGACATCTTGGCGTCGGCATATCAGGCGCCCATCGTTACCACTGAATTTCCGTATCGCGGCGATATTCTTAATTTTTCCGGTCAGGTCGGCGCTCACTTTGTCTTTGATCCGCGCCAGGGCGATACGCATTTCACGGAAGGGAAACTTTCGGTCTCGGCGCCGTACGTGGCGGATGGGGATCGTGCTGTATTCTATGATTCCCAAAATAATCCTTTGCTGACCATATCCATCAGTCAAAGTTCATACTGCAATGACGACGGAATTTGCAACGCCGACAACGGAGAAGACTCGCTTTCCTGTCCCAAAGACTGCAAACAAACTTTGCCAGCCCCGCCGCCGACCCAGAACCAGCAATCCGGCGGCACTGATTCCAGCGGAATTATCAGTGGGCTTTTGTATATCGGAGCGGGGGTTGTGATGATCGTTGGGTATTGGTGGTATCGCCGCCGCCGCGCCAAAGGCGCGGCGGGCAATTCCTCCG
>DASZRH010000036.1:0-11134 GCA_035549275.1 Minisyncoccota bacterium
TGGTCGTGACGCGCGATCACGACCGTCATTTCTCGTCATTCACCGCTGCGGAGACGGCCGAAGTCCTGACCGTCTACCGTGAACGGTATCGCGCCATCTCTGCTGATCAATGTGGCGACTACATCGCCATTTTCCATAACCACGGCTATCTGGCCGGGGCGAGCGTGTATCACAATCATTCTCAGATTATCTCGGTGCCCTTTGTACCACCGATGATTGTTCGCGATATTGACCGTGCCCAGGCATATTTCAAGGCCACTGGCACGCGAATCCATGAAGCGGTCTTGGCCTGGGAATTGCAAGAAGGGAAACGAGTTGTGTTTCAAAATGATCAGTTCGCGGCGATTTGTTCGTACACCAGCCGCGTCCCCTACGAAATCCGACTATATCCTAAATTCCATCAGCCATATTTTGCTGATGTTTCCAATGCGGACCTGGCCGCCTGCGGCGAGGTTCTTCAGAGCGCATTGGCATGTTTGGATAAAGTGACCGGCAACGCCGACTATACATTCCTGGTTCATACGGCGCCGCCAGGGGAGGCAAAGCCGGAATACGACACATTCCGCTGGCATATCGAAATCATCCCGCGGGTAACGATACCGGCGGGCTTTGAAACTTCCACCAACGTGTATATCAATGTCGTCGATCCCGATCAAGCGGCGGAAGAATTAAGAAACTCACTATGATTCTTGAGGCACTTGCCCAAACCGTATTGACTGCAATTCAAGCCACCGGCTATCTGGGACTGTTCGTATTTTCGCTCGTGGAAAGTGCGGCCATACCCATTCCATCGGAAGTAGTGCTGCCGTTCTCCGGATTTTTGGCGGCAGCCGGCACATTCCACATCGGCACCGTGATTCTGGTAGCGACACTTGCCAATGTCGCCGGTTCGCTGATTCTGTACGCCATCGGCCGCTCGGGCGGCCGATGGCTCGTCGAGCGCTATGGCCGCTATGTGTTTATCCACGTCCATGATCTCCATCGCGCCGATCAGTGGTACCAAAAGCACGGCCCGGCGACGGTGTTCTGGTCGCGCCTGTTGCCCGCCGTCCGCACCTTCAGTTCGCTGCCGGCTGGCGTGGCGCGTATGCGTATCCGATATTTTGTCCTCTACACGACGATCGGTTCGGCAATCTGGAACGGCGTCTTGGCCTGGGTCGGTTTCAAAGCCGGCGAAAACTGGGATTTGCTCCACGGATATTTCCAAAAATTCGACATCGGGATCGGTGCGGCGATCATTATTCTCATTTTGTGGTTCATTATGCGCCAGCGCCACGCTCATCATGATCATGTCCAATAAAAAATATGTGATTGGGAACTGGAAAGCGTTGCCGAACACCCCGGCGGAAGCCGAACAGATTTTGGATTTTCTCTCCGGCCACGTGACCGGCGAGACTGCCGCTTCGATCGTTGTCTGCCCGCCGTTCGTGTATCTTGAAGACGTCGCCAAAATTTTGAATACCACCTCGCTGAATTCATTTATCGAACTTGGCGCCCAGGACATTGCCTTGAGCGATGAGCCAAGCCAGACCGGCGAAGTGACGGGGGAACAACTGGCACGTCTGGGCGTACGCTATGTGATCATCGGCCACTCCGATCGGCGCTGGAAACTGGCAGAGTCCGAAGAAATTGTCAATCAAAAGTTAAAGCGCGCTTTGCAGCATGAGCTCACGCCGATCGTGTGTATCGGCGAGCGCGTCCGCGATGATCAATTTGAGCAGTTTTTGAAACAGCAGATGGCCGGCACATTTGCCGGGCTGTCCAGTGAGGAATTGCGTATGTGCTTGATCGCGTATGAACCGGTATGGGCGATCAGCACGACGCCCGGCGCGCGGCCCGATTCGCCCGATGAAACCCGCAAGGCGCTTGCGGTCTTGCGCCCGCTCGCGCCCGAATCTCTCTTGCTCTACGGCGGTTCGGTCAATCGCTCAAATGCCGATGATTTTCTCGCTATTCCCGAAATATCGGGCATCCTGGTCGGCGGAGCCAGCGTCCGCAAAGAAGAATTCGTGGAGATCATAAAACAAGCAGCATAACGACTACACACCATGAATAGCATCCGCAAATTAACCGACCTGAAAGGCAAAAAAGTTCTCGTGCGTACGGATTTTGACGTGCCGGTCAGCGAAAAAGGCGAGATCGAAGAGCCGTTCCGGATCAAAAAGCAAAAAGAAATGCTTGACTGGCTGATCGCGCGCGGAGCGCGCGTTGTTATGGCGGCGCATATCACGAGCGTCAAAAGCTTTGCCGAATTGGTCCCGCAATTGCACATGCTTCTGGGCATTGAGTTTGATTTTTTGAAATCGGTCGGAGATATTGCCGCGTGGCAGAACGGTTCCGGCTCCGTTGCATTGCTTGAAAACATCCGCCAAAACGAGGGCGAAGAAAAAAACGATTCCGTATTTGCCGGCCAACTTGCAGCGGGATTCGACGCGTATGTTAATAACGCATTTGCGGTCTGTCATCGCAATCACGCCTCGGTCTCGGCAGTGATGAGCATCCTGCCGAGTTATGCGGGATTTTTGATTGAAGAAGAAACGGGAGAGCTTACGGGCGTGGTAGATGCGCCGACGGAAGGCAAAGTAATCGTTATGGGCGGAGCCAAAGCGTCCACCAAAGTCCCCGTGATTAAGAATTTAATTACGAAATCCGAACATATTCTGGTCGGCGGCGTCGTGGCCAACGATATTCTGAAAGAAAAAGGGCAGGATCTGGGCAGTTCGGTCGTGGATGCCGATGCGCATGACCTGCTGGCGGGATTGGATTTGAACGATTCGCGTTTAATCGTGCCGTCCGATTTTATTGTCTTTGACAACAAGATTTTGGATATTGGCGACGATACTATGCGGGCCTATATGGCAAGCATCGAATCGGCCAAACTGATCGTTTGGAACGGGCCGATGGGTCTGTTCGAAAACAAAGCGTTTGCTCGTGGCACAGAGGTCATCGCGGAAGCAATCGTCAAATCATCGGCTCGCAAGATCGTCGGGGGCGGCGATACTGTTTCCGCTCTGGGCCAGTTTGGCCTGCTTGACGCGTTTCTGGATGACACATCTGCGTTCGTGTCCACGGGCGGCGGGGCCATGCTCGCGTTCTTGGCGGGCAATCAGCTGCCAGCCCTGAAAGCACTCGGCTACTATGGTTAATCAAGTATCCATTAAGAAAACAATCGTGTTCTATCACGCCCATTGTTTGGATGGATTCAGCGCGGCTTGGGCCGTCTGGAAAAAGTTGGGCGATGCGGCTGACTACATCCCGCTTTCCTATGGCCTGCCGATTCCCGTTGAACCCGTCGGTGCAGACGTGATCTTTGTCGATTTTCTGCCCAAGGATGAAGTCGCGTTAAAGAGTATCATCGAAAAAAATAAGTCGGTTATCGCTATTGATCACCACAAAACAAATACGGAAAAAATAAAACTGGTGCCGGTTCATTCGTTTGATCTTGCAAAATCGGGGGCGGTGCTGGCCTGGGAATATTTTCATCCCGCCGAACCCGTGCCGAGGATGCTTCACTATGTCCAAGATATGGACATTTGGGAATGGAAACTCGAAAATTCGGAACAGGTTATTTCGTATCTCGATCTTGTCTCAATGACGTTTGAGAATTGGGACAATATGGTTGAAAAAATTGACCGGGATTCTTCTCGGGCGGAACTTATCGCCCAGGGCGCGCTACTCCTGAAATATCAAGACAAATTGATCGGCGAAATTATTGAAAGCAACGTTCAGACCGTCGAATTCGAAGGCTATCAGACCTCGGCGGTTAATTCTTCCGTGTTTTCTTCGCAGATCGGCAGCCGGTTGTCGCACACCACGCCACCGATTGCTATTATCTGGCAAGAACGATCAGGAATTATAACCGTTAGCTTACGATCGAATGGCAGCGTTGATTGCGGTGCACTGGCGGCAAAGTATGGCGGCGGAGGTCATGTTGGCGCGGCGGGTTTTGAACTGCCGATCGGCGCGCCGTTGCCCTGGAAATTAATCAAAAACGATGAAAGATAAATATATTATCCATACTGACGGCGGCGCGCGGGGCAATCCGGGTCCGGCTGCGATCGGGTTTGTGATTGAAGGTCCGGACATCGCGCGCGTTGAAAAAGGGGAATACCTGGGCGAGACGACCAACAACGAAGCCGAATACCGTGCTCCGATTTTGGCACTCAAAAAACTCAAAAGCACGATCGGCGGGGACCGCGCCGCCGCGGCCGAAGTGGAAATATATATGGATAGCGAGCTGGTCGCCAAGCAGATGAACAAAGAATACAAGATTAAGCATGACGGCTTGCAGGAATTATTCATGGAGCTTTGGAATCTGACGATTGATTTCGGTTCGGTAACGTTCCATCACGTCCTGCGGGGCAAGAACGCGACTGCCGATCGGCTGGTGAACGAAGCTCTCGATCGGGAAAGCAACAAGCTGCCGCTCTAGGAATAATCGGCCGGATATGGTATACTGGATCGCGGTACATCAGATAATCGCTGGCGTCCTGCGCCAGAGGAAAGTCCGGGCACTACCGCCGGTTTCGGCGGAGAACGGTAGCGGGTAACCCCCGTCCGCGGCAACGCGAGAGGTGCGAACAGAGACGTCTTGGCTCGAAAGGGCCGGAAAGCTAAACCCTGTGCGATTGACTCGATCAATCGCTAACAGCTTAGTTCTCATCAAGGGCCGAAGATGAGAAGTGAAACGCGCTAAATCCTTACTGGAGTGCAAGGCCAAACTCGTCGATCGTATGGTTGACGAAGGAACGTAGGCCGCTTGAGGCGCGTAGTAATGCGCGTCCCAGATAAATGATTATCTCGGCTGTTATTACGACAGCCCAGACAGAACCCGGCTTATCGAGTACCAATCCTAACGGCCGCCGCAAGGCGGCCGTTAGGATTGAAAAAAGGCAATATCTGTGGTATGGTACTGATGCTTTTGTCATGAAAAAATCAGAACTTTTCTTCAATG
This sequence comes from Minisyncoccota bacterium, assembly GCA_035549275.1. Classification (GTDB taxonomy): domain Bacteria; phylum Patescibacteriota; class Minisyncoccia; order 2-02-FULL-40-12; family GWA2-44-9; genus 2-01-FULL-49-17. The sequence goes on from DASZRH010000036.1 coordinate 4,955, forward strand.
TGATCCGCGTGCCGCTTGATTTCGCGATGCTGCTCCTGGCGGGCGTGGTTACATATCTCTTCCGCACCCAAATCATCTCGGCATTTCGACCCGTGCTGTTTACGGTGGAGTTGCCGTTGCTCAATTACTTCTTCCTTGTGATTGGCGTTTCCTGCGTGTTTATCGGTGCCTACGCCATCTCGGGCCTGTATCTGATCCGGCCGCGCAGTTCAATGATCGATGAGTTTCTCAAGATTGTCATCGGGTCTTCAGCCGGCATCATGACCGTGATCGTGTTTATCTTCTTGCAGCAGGCACTGTTTAATTCGCGCTTCCTGGTGTTGGGCGGCTGGTTCTTCGCTATCGTCTGCGTCTGGCTGGGCCGGCTGGTATTGCGCCGCGTCGAGCGGGCGATGATTTCCCGCCACGGTTTCGGTTTGCATCGAGTTATCGTTATCGGTAACGGCAGCATTGCCAGCCGATTTGCGGCCGAAGTGGCCGAGAATCCTGAAGGCGGCTACAAAGTGGTTGGCCAGCTTCAGCAGCATGACATGGCCGAACTGGAACGGCTGTTCGGGCAGGAGCGATTCGATGAAGTGATTCTGGCCGACCCGTCGTATGATCAGGCCCAAACGGCCGAGCTGGTTGATTTTTGCAATGATCATCACTGCACGTTTCGATTCGTGCCGCATTTATACGAAACCGTTTCAATGTCTTCTTCCGTCGAGATCGTCGGCGGCCTGCCGATCATCGAGTTACGCCGGACGCCGCTGGACGGGTGGGGCAGAGTATTCAAGCGGATCATAGATCTGATCTGTGCCGGAGCGGGGCTGATCATACTCTCGCCGGTTTTTCTTATTGTCGCCTGCATCATTAAATTGGATAGCAAAGGTCCCGTGTTTGTGAGTTTGAGACGCATCAGCAAGAATCGGGAATTCGATTTGTACAAGTTCCGATCCATGGTTGACGGGGCTCATGAGCTGAATCCGCAGCTGCGCAGGGTCCGCAACGACCGGCCGGAGGCCGGTCCGCTCTGGAAGCTGAAAGACGATCCGCGGGTGACTCGCATCGGCCGGTTTATTCGCCGCACGCGCTTGGACGAACTGCCGCAATTTCTGAATGTTATTAAAGGCGATATGTCGCTGGTCGGGCCCCGGCCGCATCAGCCCGATGAGATTGCCCACTATGCCAAGCACCACAAAAAGCTTCTGGCGATCAAAGCCGGCGCGACCGGCATGGCCCAGATTTCCGGCAGCTCCGATTTGCCGTTTGAAAAAGAAGTTGCTCTTGATACGTTCTACATCGAACACTGGTCTCTCTTGCTCGATCTGAAGATTATTGCTAAAACGGCATTCAAGATGCTGACTGACAAGTCGGCTGTCTAGCAATGAAAATCGCCTTTGTCCATGAATACCTTATTCAGTTCGGCGGGGCCGAGCGTATGCTTGCTGCGTTGTCCGAAGCGTTTCCGAACGCGCCGATCTATACGCTGATGTATGACGAGCGCGCCACGCGCGGCATTTTCAAGAATCGGCAGATCGTCACTTCATTTCTTCAAAAGTTTCCGTTTGCAAAGACCCAGCATCGGCTGTATCCGCTCTTGATGCCGCTGGCGGTCGAGCAGTTCGATTTTTCCGACTATGACGTCGTGCTGTCGCTCTCGGCTTCGTTCGCCAAAGGCGTTATCACCAAGCCGGGCACGCGGCATATCTGCTACTGCCTGACGCCGCCGCGGTTTCTTTGGGACAACAGCCAGCGCTTTGTCGAAGATTTCGGATTTCCGTGGATTATCCGGCGCCTGGGGTTGCCGCTTATTTCTTATTTGCGCCTCTGGGACGTCCAGGCGGCCGACCGGCCGGACGTGTTCTGGTCGATTTCCGATTTTGTTTCGGCTCGCATCCGCAAATACTACGGTCGACCGGCCCAGGTGATTTATCCGCCCGTTTCGGCCGGCTCGTTTCGCGTTTCCGACGCGCCCAGCGACTATTTCCTCATGGTCGGCCGCCTAGTTTCGTACAAGAAATTCGATCTGGCGATCGAAGCGTTCAATATCCTGGGGTTGCCGCTGAAAATCGCCGGCACCGGCCCGGAGTTCGGCCGGCTGCGGCGCTTGGCGGGGCCGAACGTAGAATTTCTCGGCGCAGTTTCGGAACAGCGGCTGGCCGAACTCTACAGCCGGTGCCGGGCGCTCGTATTTCCGCAGGAGGAGGATTTTGGTATTGTGCCGCTGGAAGCGATGGCTTCGGGGCGGCCGGTTATCGCGTATCGCGCTGGCGGCGCGCTTGAGACCGTAGCCGAGGGCAAAACCGGCGTATTTTTTGACGATCAAACCGTCGAATCGCTGGCCGCCGCCGTTAGAACATTCCGGCCCGAAGCCTACGATCCGCAAATCTGCCGCGCTCAAGCCGAAAAATTCGATACTGCAGTGTTCAAGAAAAAAGTAATAGAAGCTCTCGGCCTATGATTATCGGCGTCGACATTCGGATGCTTGGCGGCCGGAGGAGCGGTGTCCAAGAATATGCCGAACAGGTACTCTCGCGGTTAGTGCGCCTGGCACCCGAGCACGAGTTTAAATTTTTCTTTTCTTCCTTCCGGGCCGAGCCGCCGCAGTGTGATTGGCTTTCGGCGCCGAACGCGCGACTATACCGGTTTCGGATTCCGAATAATCTGCTGTTCGGTCTGGGCCGGCTGTTCAGCCGGCCCAGACTCGACCGCCTGGTCGGCGGCGCGGATATTTGGTTCTCGCCTCATTTTTTCTTGGCGCCGTTATCAGCTTCCTGCCGCCGAGTGACGACATTCCACGATCTTTCTTATGAACGCTTTCCTGATTTCTTTACGCTTCGCCAGCGCTGGTGGCATGCGTTCATGAACCCGCGGGCAACCGCCCGCGGGTCGGATCGGCTGGTTGCGGTTTCCGACTCAACGCGCCGCGATCTGGTCGAGCGTTATGGCGTTGATGATGCGCGTGTTTCCGTCGTTTACTCCGGTTCATCCCTCATCCGGCCCGAAGCGGGCCGGATGAGGGATTCCCGCCAAGCCCACGATCTTCCCGGGCGCTTTGTCTTTTGCTTAGCCACGCTTGAACCGCGCAAAAACATTCTCAGCCTTGTTCGGGCTTTTGAATTGGTAAAACAGCAGCCGGGATTTGATGATCTGGTTCTGGTTATCGGCGGCGCACGGGGCTGGCTCCAGGGCGACATGCTTCAGGCAACCCAGCATTCTCTGTTCAAAAAATATATTAGACTTACCGGCTATATCGAAGACAACCGCGCGCTATACTATGCGAACGCATCGGTGTTTGTTTATCCGTCATTTTTCGAGGGCTTCGGCTTGCCGGTGCTGGAAGCGATGGCCTGCGGCGCGCCGGTTGTTACGTCTCACAATTCTTCTCTGGTGGAGGTTGCCGGTTCGGCTGCGCTTCTCATCAATCCTTTTAATATTTCGGAGATTGCCAAGGCGATTACTCAGGTTTTAAACGATCAGGACCTTCGAAACCGGCTCGTGGAGCGGGGGATTACCCGAGCGGCTGGATTCAGCTGGGATGCGTGCGCCCGGCAAACGCTTGAAATACTGACATCAGATTCGTCCACAGCGTGTTAGCTCTATTTCGTACTATAATGAAAGGGTATGCCCCAACCCAAAAAGCTTTCGGGGGCAGTATTTGATATTAAGCCCGTCACCCATGGCGGCTCTATTGACGCGCAAAAAATCGAGCAAGTAAAACCGATCATCAATCTCGCTATCTCGCACGCGCCGCGCCGCATCAAGAAAAAATCAGTTTCACCGAGTCCGATCCTTGAAGCTCCGGAGTCGGCGGCACCCGAACCGATCCTAGATCGGCTGCCGGCCGAATCGGCCGGGCCTCAAGAAGATTTTGAATCGCTGGTCAACAATGACTTGGATTTGGATGTAGAGCTGGCGCGCGTCGGGGGAACGATCATCTCAACATTCGGCGCCCGGCCACGCGTCCGCGCCATCAAGCAGGATACGTATCAGCCCGCGGCCCACAACTTGAACGATATCGTTTCGGAAATCCATCGCTCCTCGCGTTCCGTTCATCGCACGCCGGCTGCGGCACCCGAACCGATCTTTGAGCCCCAGGCACCTCTGCCGCTTCAGGAAGAAGCGGCAGAGGTGCCTGGCCCGGATCTCGCCATTCAATTGGCGGCCGACATCAAAGCCGCAGTCGTCCCGCCGACCATCTCTGAACCTGTTCTCGCCCAGGCCCGGCCGTTTGTCCGGCGGCCGATCGTGCGCGCCCGTCGGCGCATCCGGCTTCGCCGCCTACTGATCGGCGCCTGCATTCTCGGCGCGCTCGGCCTCCTGGCTTGGTACGGTATCCGCGCTAAGCGCCAAGTCCTCCAAGAAAGCGCTTCAGCCGTCGAGAATCTCCAGAGCGCTCAAGACAGTTTAAAAGGCCTCAACTTCTCCGACGCAACCATGAACTTCGCCTCGGCATATGAGAGTTTTTCAAAGGCTGGCGACAGCCTTAATTTCATGGGCGCGGCCCTGACCGGCATTATTGCCGACCTGCCCGGTGCCGGCACCGTGAAGTCGGCTAAGAATTTAGTCAAAGTCGGCCAGCTCTTGTCGGATGCCGGCGCGGCCATGACTCAAGCCATGGACGCAATCGCCAAGACCGGGGCACTGTTTAATCCGACTGCGGCCGGCATATCCATGGCCGATATTGCTTCGACGTTCAGCAAGGCTTTGGCTATCTCTAAACAAGACCTGGTAACTTCAGTTTCGCTTCTGGCCGACATTGACGCCAGTATTATTCCCGCTGACAAACAGGCCGCATTTGAAGAATTCAAAGACAACCTGCCGCTCTTTCAGGAATCCCTCAATCAGGCCTCCGATTATGCTCGGTTTTTCCAGAACATGGTGGATCAGAACGCCACTCACCGCTACCTGGTGCTCTTTGAAAACTCCAGCGAACTGCGCCCGGCCGGCGGCTTTCCCGGCACCTACGGCGTCATTACCTTTAAGAACGGCAAGCTCGATAGTTTTCTCGTTGATGATGTCTATAACCTCGACGGCCAACTCAAAGAATCCATCATTCCGCCGCTCCAGATGCAGCACATTACGCCGAATTGGGGGATGCGGGATGCGAATTGGTTCGTTGATTTTCCGACATCAGCCCGCAAAGTCGAAGAATTCTACAAAAAAGAAAGCGGCGAGAGCGTAGATGGCGTGATCGTCATGAATCCGAATTTGATGGCCCGGATTTTGGCCATTGTCGGGCCAGTTTCCATGCCCCAGTATGGTCTGACGCTGACCGGCGATAATGTGCTGGTGAAACTTCAAGACGAAGTCGAATACGGCAGGAATCGCACCCAGCCCAAACAGGTCATCAAAGATTTCGCGCCGATTCTGCTGCAAAAAATCTACAGCGCTTCATCTGATCAGTGGATGCAGATTTTTAATACGCTCGTAGCGGGCATGGACCAGCGCGAAATTTTAATGTATTTCAATAACTTGAATCTGGAGAGCTTCGTGACCGACAAAGGATTCGGCGGCCAGGTCCGCCAAACTGATGGTGATTTCTTGATGCCAGTCATTACCAACATCAAGGGTTCTAAGACTGACACGGTTACCGAGACTCGATTCGCGGTGGATACCGCTTTTCAGGGCGCGGATGCCGTCCACACGCTTACCATCACTCGTACTCACAACGGCGGCACAACCGACTACGGCTTTTATAACAAACAAAATCCCGCCTATGTCCGCGTACTCGTGCCCGAAAATGCCGAGCTGGTATCCATTGAGGGCAATGATACCCCCAACTACAAGCCGCTCATTGATTACACGACCAACAAACAGTTTGTCCGCGACGAAGACCTAACCAAGCTCGAAACAAGCGGTACGACGATGCCCAATGGCGTTACGACCTATCGCGAAGCGGGCAAAAACGAATTCGGTTTCTGGCTGATTACCGATCCCGGCAAGACTAAGTCCGTAACTATTACATATAAAGTTCCCAAAGCGCTGGCCGACAAGACGTATAATTTGTATGTCCAAAAACAGCCGGGCCTGGTGGTCAAAGATTTCACGTTTGCTCTGACCTCGCCGGCCGGTCTCTCGGCGTCCGCCTCCTATCCGACGCTTGCCAACTCCGGCGGCGAATACACCTATTCCGCGCCGCTGACAATCGACCTGCCGATCAAAGTACAGTTTCAGTAATTGGCTCTCGCATAAATT
>DASZRH010000037.1:0-4091 GCA_035549275.1 Minisyncoccota bacterium
CAGCCGCGCTTTGTGACGAACTTACGATACATCGTGAGAAGCATCCCCGCCCAATCCTGCGCATCTACGCCGCCCGCGCCGGCGTAGATATTGAGTATGGCCTTGTTGGGTTCGTATGAAAACACCTTCGTATGTTAGCAAAATGGCCTTAAAAATTCAATTTCTAGTTCACAAGAAAGCGGGAGTGTGGTATAACAGGCGTCAGTTCTATGACAGATATCCGGATTGCGTCCGAGCGCGTGCCGTGGTGGTATGAACTGGAATGGCGGCCGGGACCCGGCAACCCGGGCCTCTTGATCCACATCCGCACCGAAATCAGCCAGGAGTATTTGACCGAAGCGGCGATTGCCCGCTATCTCTTCCCCCCAGGGAACGGATTTGGCGAGTTTGCCGCCACCGAAGAATCATTCGGCTACGGCGGCTGCTTTTCGTGGCAGCCGCGCGACAAAGAATCTCGGTCGCTGGTTTTGCCGATTCCCGTGATCGAAAAGGAAAACAAAGAACCCTGCCATTTGTGCAACGGCACCGGCAAGAGTTTCTACGACGACGAGACCATTTGTTTTGCTTGCAACGGCCGCAAAAAAGAGCGGCGGTTAGACTGGGACACAGCCTATCAAATCTCGGCAACGCTGACAGTCCTGTTCCGAAGAATCAACTATCTTACGGAGATTGCCGAGTCGTCCAAATCCCAGCTCTTGATGCTCGAGACCGTCACCGCCAGAGAACTGCACGGCGGTTCATTGAGCGGCACCTACAACCAAACCCTGATCCGCTGGCTGATGCGGCTTCATCCCGGCACGCCGCTGACCTGCATGACCGAAGCGATGCGGCTCTGCCACTCCACCCAATTCAGCGAAAATTTCGAAAGCCGCGAATTCAAGGCGTCCATCAATGACAAGCACGGCTCGCTGAACATCGGCTGTGCCGGCGACGCCTGCGGCCTGCATCCCACGCTTAACTATCGCGCCCCCAGCGAGGGCTATTCGTGGTCATCTCACAACGTCGACTCGCCGATGCAGCAGCTAACATTAATTGCCGGTCTGGCCGCTCTTTCGACCAAGGTCCGCGCCGCCGGAGTTCTCTAGTACGAAAGAAACCAATCAAACCATCAGCCCGCGCTTTGCGCGGGCTGATTTCATTTACGGAATTTAAATTCCACGGCTGGAAGTAGTAGTTCATTCTTCAGCCCCTCATCCGACAGCGGTTCTAGCTGGACAGACGCAAGCCCAAATATTTTCTACTTTGAAGTATACGGACAATAGAAGTTTCTTGGGTATCAGTATCAAACAAAGCCGCAATTAATTGCGGCTTTGTTTGATATACAGCAATGCTCTACCAGTTATCTTGCCATTACCAATTTGATACTTCCCCGTTTTCTCATCAAGCTCCCAAGCTAAAATATATTTATTTGATAATTTTTCATTCAACTTTTGAAAAGATAAAGTTGTGTGCGGATAAAATACAGTCCTATCTTGATATTTTTCAGGAAGCTTTCCAGGGCCATTCCAGGAAAGTTTAGATTTTTGTACTGTTATAAACTCCCTGTTTTCTTTATTTAACATCATCCTGTTAAAAAACAGATACGTAGCTCCTAAATTCACAACTTGTTCAAGCAGACTATATGGCTCAGCGACATACTGCAAAGTTCCAGAACTATGCACAAAATCAATAGGGGCATCAAGCATTTCTAGAGAATCGATAAAATGGAGTTCTTCAGTGGGTAAACCTTGATTCTTAGCAGACAGAACCATTTGTGGAGTTTCAAGTACAATCCAATTGATTTTTATATTTTGAGGAATTAAGTGTCGAACTTCAAAATAATGGGCTCCGCATGCCCCTCCAATATCTAAAATATTAAGAGTTTGTTTATTTTGGACCAACAGACAATGATCAATTGCTGATACCAAAGGCAAGATAGAAGTAGTTGGTAAAAGAGGTTTTTCTCGTAGTAAAGAATCTTTATATTTTTTGGTTTTTTCAGCAACTACATTACAAAGTTCTATATCTTCATAGGAAGTTCCTCTACAATCTGAAAGAGCATCCTTAAAATTCTCATATTCCTTCTCTTTTTTTGCCGCGACTAATTTTTGATAAACTCTCGGTAAAATAGGGGGGATAAGCTCATATAATCGAATCTTGTTTTTCAACATATATTTTGGGTTTTGACTAACACTCCACGAAAAAGGATATTTTTGAGCCACCTCCCGGATTCGAACCGGGGACCTCTGCTTTACGAAAGCATTGCTCTACCAGCTGAGCTAAGGTGGCAATTTGCATATATTCTATCTAAAAATTGGCGAAAAGTCTATTAAAACAACATGGATCAGAACGCCTGGTGGAGGCGATAGAATATGGCCAGGAGAATAAGGCCGACAAAATATACGGCCTGGCCGAGCTTCAACCAGCTTTCGGAGATATGGATGCCGAAAAATTTTTGGGTGTAATGATGTAGAAACGTCCCGGAATATCCTTCGCTCTGGCGCAATTTATTCTCCAAGTACGTCAGCGGACACATCCAGAGCGGAATATTTGCGACCAGCGTGAAACCGATGAAAAACAGGATGAGTGTATGCGAGGCCGGATAGAGCAGCGCCAGCGGCAAGCAGGCAAGCACGGCGAACGTCCACAATACATGGACGGCTATCACGCTTCGGATAAAGAGCGTACGCATGGTGAGCGGGATACGGGAGTCGAACCCGTTTCTCAACCTTGGGAAGGTCGTGTTAAACCGTTTAACTAATCCCGCTTTCCGATAAGGTAGTACAGCCACTTTTTCCAGGTCGGCAAGCGGCCGACCGCGTGGTCGTAGGCCTGATCAACCGAAAGCGTGCTTGTCCCCTTATCCTCATAGACATACGCCACCTGCTCGTCAGGTAGTTTGTAGTTTAACTGAAGGCGGGCCTGGCGTTCAAGGTAGGCGTCGCTCGTGAGGTAGGCTGAAGAGCTGGCGATGGTTTGGTTGTCCTGCTGGATATCGGTAATCTTCGATTCCAAATCCGTCACCTGGAGACCAATTTGAGCCCGATCATCGCGCATCTGGTATACCGAATATCCCAGCCACAAGGCGACAAGGACAAGAATCGGCGTCAGATATTTTTTGTGAAAAATAGCGGGCATAATTGAAGAAAACACAGCCGTATAGTATACTGGCGGTATGTTAATTTCTCAACGCGCGGCACGTATTTTTTGGATCGCTGCTTCCCTGCTCGTCGTCATCAGCATGATCGCGTTTTTGGTGGTGCCGCTGTTCTAATTGTAGCGGTTTCAGGGTGAAAAACAAAACCCCCGATATGGCGAGCCATATCGGGGGTTTCTGGGGCCGGTAGGACTAGGTCAACGCATCGAATGCGGCCCCGCGCGTGATTCTGCGCGGACTGGTCTCCTCGCGGCGTTCTTCGCAGCCCTTGCACCGAGCTGCGAATGGCACCGCTGCCAGCCGCTGTTCAGAGATTTCCTGACTGCACTCGAAGCAGTAGCCGTAGGTGCCGTCGTTGACGCGATTGATTGCGTCGTCGATCATGCGGAGCGTTTCCATCCGCAGATCGTTGACGGCCAAATCCAGATCACTCTGGATGTCATCCGCCGCTGCCTCGCCGCTGTCGAGAATCTGCCGCCCGGATGCGCCGTGCCGGCGCATCCGGGTTTCGTACTCCGAAACGTCGGCCTGAATCCGCGCCTGATACGCGGAGAGAATACGCTTCAGACTGATCCGCCGCGCGTTCGGCATGCTGTTTTTCCCCATATCCTACCTCCCCTTTTGAACGAACCTGCTGCCAGTGTGCTGGCCCAGATTATACCCTTTCTCATAGAAAAATCAACCTAGCGCTTGAGCATCTTCAAAAACACATCGTGTGAGAGATTCACCCGTCCGGTTTCCTTCATGCGCTTCTTGCCTTCTTTTTGTTTCTTCCAGAGCTTCATGCGCCGGGTAATATCGCCGCCGTACATGTGCTGGGTAACGTCCTTGCGATGGGCGCGGAGCGTTTCCCGGGCCACGATCTTGCCGCCGATCGCGGCTTGAATCGAAACTTCAAACATCTGCTGGGGGATGATTTCTTTGAGCTTGGCAACCATCGTGCGGCCGTCGAAGA
>DASZRH010000038.1:0-8805 GCA_035549275.1 Minisyncoccota bacterium
GACGAGACGATTGGATACGTCCGGCCGTGAATAACCTCGAACTCGATCATGTTTAACATGTCTAAGTGCAAAGATTGCACTGACGTTGGCCGGAGACTGCCGCGCGCGATCGCGCGCATGCCCCCGAAATCCTCCGAGTAGCACGTTATCATCTGATCATACTCGTTCATCGCCGTTTTTTTAATGACAATCGCTCTAGTTCGCATGCGAACTCTGTTATTTTTTGATGCCTAGCCAGATGGTTTTGCCGCCGCCCAGGTCAGCTTCTTTTTCCAGATCGTAGGCGCCGGTTTTCTGGCTGCGCTCCATTGCCGAGAGGATCGTTTCTTTTTTGATTTCTTCCGTCCAGGATTCGACGGCTTTCACGATCGCCGGCTGATCGGCATGCCAGTGCAAGACGACAGCTTCATCGATCCGGTATTTCGCCTCTTTGCGCATGTCCTGGATTTGGCGGATCAGTTCGCGGGCATAGCCTTCGCGAATAAGCGCTGGCGTGAGTTCAAAATCCATCACAACCTCGTCAGCTTGGGCTTTGTCGTATTTTATTTTTTTAATATTGAGTTCTTCCTTGATGATGGATTCGATATCGCGGCCGAACTTGTCGTGCTTGAAGGAGACCGATTCCAGCGGCTGGCGGACTTTCATTTGCTTTTCCTTGCGCAAGGCGAGGCCGCGTGCGACCAGGTCGCGTGCGGCGGCCATCTCCGCTTCTACGTCTTCCTTAATGTATTTCTTGGCAAACTTGGGCCAATCGGCCAAGTGGACCGATTCAGGCACGCCGCCCAAGCGGTGCCACATATCTTCAGCCAAGTACGGCGTGAACGGAGCCAGCACGCGGGCCAAATCAAGCAAGACCGCCCGCAAGAGCGGCAAGGCCTCGCGACGCTTGCGCGACCGGCGAATCCACCAGTTCGAGAGGTCTTCGATTACAAACTGCTCGATTTCCCGCGCCGCAGTCGGCACATCAAATGCTTCCACGCGCTCGCCCGTATCGCGCACCAGCCGGTTAAATCGCGAGAGCAGCCACTTGTCGAGCACGCTTAATTTCTCGATTGAATCATTGAAGTTGGCCGGACCGGCGTAGAGTTCGTAGAAACGGACGCAGTTTTGGAGCGTGAAGAAAAATCCTTTTAATTTATCCGAGATTTCGCGATGAATCACGGCTTTGTTCTCGCCGATCGCCATTGAGGACGCAAAATACCAGCGGAGAATGTCCACGCCGTGAGTCGCCATGATTTCCGGCACGGGCATATAGTTGCCTTTGGATTTCGATTCTTTGACGCCTTTCTCGTCGAGCGTAAAGCCCAGCGCCATGACATTTCGATACGGCGCGCCTTTGCCCAGCAGAGTTGAAATCGCCAGGAGCGTCCAGAACCAGCCGCGCGTTTGGTCCATACCCTCGACGACGAAATCGGCCGGGAATTGTTTTTTGAAGATATCCTTGTTCTCGAACGGATAATGCCATTGGGCGTACGGCATCGCGCCGGAATCGAACCAGACGTCAATCAAATCCGGAATGCGGCGCATCTTGGAGCGGCACTTCGGGCATTTCAAAACGACATCATCAATGAACGGACGGTGCAGATCGAGTTCGCCGTATTCGTTGCGCGGAATGCGGCGCCAGTCGAGTTTCTTGATCTCCGCCAAGTTTGGCATGACATACGGGAACAGTTCGGAGTTGGCCGCCAGCTCGGATTCGGCCAGGCCTCGGGCGATGACTTCCAAAAACCAGGCCGGCGCGCCGTGCGTAACGATTAAAATTTTCTTGTTGCGGTATTTCGATTCGACGTCGCGCATGAACGCTGTGAGGCGGGAGCGGATCGACGAGCGGCTCTCGACGCCGTCCTCGGTCTCGGGATTTGAATTTTCCGACTTGCCCTCCGCTTCCAGCGAATGCAGTTCCTCCCCCAGCCGCTCGTCGATCTCAACTTTCGTGTGCAAAACCCGGCCGGCAATCTCGGCGGTTTCCTTGGTGCGAAGGAACGGCGAGGCGAAAATATGGTCTACGCCGTCCAATTTTAGGAGCGCCAGCGAACGCTCAACTTCGGCTTTGCCTTCTTCGGTGAGATGATATGTGTCGGATTCCAGGCGTGAGCTGATGATGCGGTCAATGTTCTCGCGGCGCGTCGTCGGGCCATGGCGCATGACATAGTAGGTGTTTTTGGACGCTTGGGAGCGCTTTTCAAGTTCTTTGACGGAGCCGACGAGATTTTTTTCGCCGCACTGATCGCAGGCCCAGATCGGCAGTGGCGTACCCCAATATCGCTCCCGCGAGAGCGTCCAATCTTTGGCTTCTTTCAGCCACTGGCCGAAACGTCCTTCGCGCAGATGGGCCGGAATCCAGTTTACCCGCTCGTTGTTATCAATCAGCTCGCGGTTGATCGCCGACGTCTTGATGAACCATGAACCCTTGGCGTAGTACAGAAGCGGCGTGCCGCAGCGCCAGCAGTGCGGATATTCGTGTTCATATTCCTCGGTTTTCAGCAGCAATCCTTTGTCTGAAAGTTTTTGGAGAATGTACGCTTCGGTCGTTTTGTTTTTCCGTTCATGATCAATGACCGCCTTGCCGGCTAGGCCATCGCCCAAGCCCGGCGCAAACACGCCTTGTTCGGTCACGGTATGGACTCGCGGGAGATTCTCACGCACACCAAGCTGATAGTCATCCTCACCGTACATGGGCGCAATGTGGACGATACCCGTGCCCTCGGTCGTGGATACGAAATCCGCCGCATAAATTTTGTGGGAAGTTTCGGACTGAAGTTCCGACACGGCAAACAGCGACTCATATTTCAAACCGACCAAATCTGATCCGGTTACTTCTTTTTCAGCCGATATTCCTTCGCCCAGAACTTTTGAAATGAGATCCGATGCAAGGATAAGCGTTTCGCCGTCTTTGTGTACATGTGAATATCGGATATCTTTGCCGACCGCGAGGGCAACATTGCCGGGCAGCGTCCAGGGCGTGGTCGTCCAGGCCAGGACATACGTGTTCGGTTGATCGACTAGTTTGAATTTCACATACGCCGACACATCTTTGACAAGCTTGTATCCCTGGGCAACTTCGTGAGCAGACAGCCCCGTGCCGCAGCGCACGCAGAAGGGAATGATTTTGTGGGCGGGATAGAGCAGCTCTTTTTTCCAGATTTCCGAAAGAATGTTCCAGACCGATTCGACGTACGGCGTCTCATACGTAATATATGGATGATCCATGTCGAGCCAGAACCCCATTATCCGGCTCATGTCTTCCCATTGCGTCTTGTATTTCCAGACGCTTTCACGGGCTTTGCGGTTGAATTTGGCGATACCGTATTCTTCGATCTGTTTTTTGTTGGTGAACCCGAGTTCTTTTTCGATTTCTATTTCGACTGGCAAGCCATGCGTATCCCAGCCAGCTTTCCGAAGGACGAAAAAGCCGCGCATGGTCTTGTACCGGCCGTACAAATCCTTGTAGATGCGGGTCAGAAAATGGCCCGTATGCGGCACGCCGTTGGCGGTCGGCGGGCCTTCCCAAAACACAAAGCGCTTACCCTTTCGGGTTTTCTCGAGAGATTTCTCAAAAATATTCTGTTCTTTCCAGAAATTTCTGACTTGTGACTCGACTTTCCTAAAGTCGTACATTCGAAGAATGTAGCATAGATGCGGGAATTTTTCAACGCGCTAGATTCGGTCGAGCGTTTCGATGCCAAGGAGCTTCAGACCCATCTGGAGCGTGCGGGCAACCGTTCGAATCAGAGTCAGGCGCGCATTCTTGCGGGAACCATTCTCGTCATCCAAAACTCGAACGGTTTCGTAGAAATTGCTGGCCGCGGCCGCAAGCTCATATAGATACAAGGCCAGGCCATTGAGGGCGTGCGTCTGGGCACAGCGCCCAACCGCATCGGGAAACCCCAAAAGCTGTTTCATGAGTTTCTGCTCAATCGGTTCGGAAAGCAATGCCAGGTCCCCCGTCTCCATCGTTCCAGCTTTGGCACTGATATTGGCCAGCCGGGCATACGTGTATTGCAAATACGCGCCACTGTTGCCGGACAAATCAAGCATTGCGTCCCAATCGAAGACGATATCCGAGTAGGGATGCTGCTTGAGGTCGTTGTATTTCAGGGCGCCGATCCCGACCGCGCGCGCAACGCGCGCGCGGTCTTCACCCGACAGATCAGGATTCTTTTCTTTGACGATGGTTTCGGCCAGCGAGATGATCTTGTCCATCACTTCCTGCAGCGGCACCACTTTACCCTCGCGCGTCGCCAGTTTCTTGCCGTCCTCGCCGAGCACCATCCCGAATTTCACATGAACCAATCCGGCGCCGGTGAAATGCAATTCCCGTGCAATCGCGAACAGCTGCTCAAAATGGAGTGCCTGCTGGTTCGCGACGACATACAAAATTTCAGCGGGAGCATAGTTCTGGAGACGATCCCTCAAGCTGGCCAGATCGCGGGTCAGATACAGCGTGGCCCCGTCGGACTTGCGGAGCAGACCCGGCGGCAAATGATATTTTTCAAGATCAAAGATGAGAGCGCCCTCGCTTTCTTTTGCCTTGCCTTCTTTCTCAAGCTCTTCGGTAATCGTTTTTAATTGAGGTTCATAGGCCGCTTCGCCTTTGTAAACATCGAATCCAGTCGTGCCGAGCAGCTGATATGTTTCTTTCAGCCCTTCAAGGGAAATCCGGTTAAACTTCTCCCACAATTCCCTGTTTTCCGGATCGCCGTCCTCAAGTTTCTTAAATTCCTTCTGGCCTTCTTCATCAGGAAGTTCTTTGCCGGCCCGAACATACCACTCCAGCATATCGCTCATAGCAATATCGCTTTTCCCTTTGCCCCATTTTTTGTAGCCGGCAATGACTTTACCGAATTGAGTACCCCAGTCGCCGATATAGTTCCAGCGAATCACATGATAGCCAAGCGCTTCATGTATATTCGCCAACGCGTCGCCGATGATCGTCGAGCGCAAGTGGCCGATGTGCATCGGCTTGGCAATGTTCGGCGAAGAATATTCGACGATAACGGTTTTGCCGGCGCCCTGGGTGCTGGTTCCATATTTTTCGTCGGCAGCAATTTCACCTAAACGCTGCCGGAGAAATTCCGGCTTCAGGAAAAAATTGAGAAAACCGTTGGGAGCGACCTGAATTGAAGCGAAGGACGCTACCCGCGATTCCAGGACGGCGTTCAGCTCGGTTGCTGCATCGACGGGTTTTTTCTTTTGTTCTTTGGCGATGAGAAAGGCGATATTGGTTGAATAGTCGCCCAGAGTTGCGTCGGGCGTGGGCAAAATGTCCGCTTCATGGCCGGATGCCGAGCGGATTTCATCCTTGAGGATTTCTTTAATAGAAGCGTTCATTTCTCTTCTACTGTATCACAAAACGCCATTTTTTGTCTTTCCAGGCTCCGGCATAGTCAACGCCGATGCGGGACGTGCGGTGAACGGCCTTCGGCCGTTCACCGCGGTCTTCAATCCACAATTCTCCGCTCGTAACCAGATCCAAACCGTTGTGCGTCTTTTTGATCTTCAGTTCGCGGCATAATTTTCCCGGACCGGAACAGGCCGGATCATCCAAACCCCGGATCAATACCGCCGACGGCACGCCGTCGGCGCTCGTAACCACGTTCAAACAATGATACATGCCATAGATAAGGTAGACGTAGGCATAGCCGGGCGGACCGAACATAATTGCCGTCCGATTCGTCTTCCCTTTTGAAGCATGCGATGCCTGGTCATTCTGGCCGTGATAAGCCTCGGTGTCGACGATGCGCGCGGAGTACACGCCGCGCGCCGTCCGCCGGACCAGATACTTACCCAAGAGTTCCCGCGCCACGACCGGCCCGCTTCGAGCGTAGAATAATCTCGCTAGTTTTTTGCGCATAATGTGCTAGTATACAAGCTATGGATCAACATCTCAATTCTTCCCAATACGATAATCTCCCTATCCAAGCCGTCAAAAAAGTCTTGCCGGCGGTGGTAAGCATCGTCATTTCGAAATATATTCAAAACCTCCATAAGCAAGGGCCATTGTCGTTCCTCATGCCGCCCTTTGCCAACCCGCTGGCTCCCAATGAAGCGCCGGCAACTCAAAAAGAAAAAGTAAACGTCGGCGGCGGTTCCGGCTTCATTGTTCATCCCGACGGCTTGATTCTCACCAACAAACACGTCGTCTTTGACACCGACGCCGAATACACCGTCATCACCTCCGAAGGCCAGGAATATCCGGCCAAAGTGCTGGCCCGCGACCCTGTCTCTGACATCGCCGTCGTCAAAATCGAAGCCACCGGCCTGCCGACCGTCCAACTCGGCAACTCCAAAAAAATTGAGCTTGGCCAGACCGTGCTTGCCATCGGCAATGCCCTGGGCATGTTCCGAAACAGCGTTTCCAAGGGTATTATTTCCGGCCTTTCCCGCTCGATCTCCGCGGCCCTGGGCACTGATGGCGAAATGGAACATCTGCGCGGCATGCTCCAGACCGATGTCGCCATCAACCAGGGCAACTCCGGCGGACCGCTCATCAATCTCGACGGTGAAGCCATCGGCATCAACACCGCCATCATCTACGGCGCCCAGAACATCGGCTTTTCGATTCCCATCAACTGGGCCAAGCAGGATTTGGAAGACATCATTAAATACGGCCGCATCGTGAAACCCTTCCTCGGCATTCTGTACGTCATGCTCAACAAAAAATACAAGAACCAATACAATCTGTCCCGCAGCGCCGGCGCGCTTGTCATCCGCGATCATCGTCCGAATTCAGTTGCCGTCGTCGCCGGTTCGCCCGCTGACCGCGCCGGCCTCAAAGAAAACGACATCATCACTCACGTCAACGGCATGGAGCTGGCTGAAGATTCCGATCTCTCCGAAGAACTTCAAAAACTCAAAGTCGGCGACACCCTGGAACTCACCGTGCTTCGCAAAGATGAGACCTTAATCCTCAAGCCCGTTCTGGAAGAACGAAAATAGCCGGTTGACAATTTTAATATTTTGCTGCACACTCTGGCCAGTTCTATGACCTCCAGTGAGCAACGACTGCCTAAATTCGATGCAGGCGATCTCGCATTCGCGATCATGGCCTACTTTCAGGATGATGCCGTTGCCGGCTATCCGACGCTCATCCCGTTGGGCCAGCGGCCAACTATTCCATTATTCCCTCACTATTCAGTTTATCGTCCCATCTGGGATAATCTGTTCTGCGAGATAAAGACGCAGCTCGAACCGCGCCACCCGGCTCTGGCCGACATCATCGGCCCCTTTGATTGGAATAGTCAGTTTGTCCAGCTGCGTGGTTCTAACGAAGTGATGATGCGCTTCTGGAATTGGTGCCAATTCATTGATGGCCGCTACGCGATGCTGTATCGAAGCAGCGACTGGAATCTTCTCGTCCGCCATCACCCTCAACTCATGGCAGATGCAATTGCCGTCACCCGCCGCCAAATGGATTCTGCCATTCCTTCCCAACTACGATTCTTCATCGACTACCACGCCCTCTAGCCCGGGGCGTGCGCTTTTTTTCAGGCCCAATCTAGTGTAGAGTTACCAGTATGTCCGACTATGCCGACAACCCCAAAGCATATTTTGATTATGAAATCCTCGAAACGCTCGAGGCGGGGTTGGTTTTGAAAGGATTTGAAGTCAAAGCCATCAAGACCGGCAAAGCCTCCATCAAAGGTTCCCATGTAAAAATCCTCAACGGCGTGCCCGAGCTTATCGGCGCTGTGATTTCGCCCTACCAGCCCGGCAACACGCCCGGCGACTATGATCCCCAGCGCACCCGCACGCTCCTCTTGTCCAAAAAAGAAATCAACACGCTCCTGGGTTTGTCTCAAGCTCAAGGCCTGACCCTGATTCCTCTCAAGCTCGTCGGCCACCGCAACCGCGTCAAATTGCTGTTGGGCATCGCGCGCGGCAAAAAGAAACACGACAAGCGCGAAGCGCTCAAGAAAAAAGACCTTGCTCGCGCCCGCCAGCGCGGCCTGACCGAAGATTGATTTATCGTCCAGAATTCCCTAGAATCCAATTAGAACTTTTATGTTAATCCTCCGACGGCGTGCAGCACGCGCGGAATTCGCACAGCTACTTCGCATCCAGCGCAAAGAAATACTTTCTCTCTTGGCAAAACACCCCCTTGAAATCATTTATGGAGACGAAATCAATGGTACATATTTCCGGGTAGTTCTGGACAAACTCAGGGAAGTGGATCTGCTGATCAAACAGCTCGAATCAGAAACGGTCTCCAAAGAAGAAGCCTTGAATCCGACGTTGGTTTGCTGACCCAAACCAAAAGGCCGCGTACGCGGCCTTTTGTACTAGCGCAGTGGAAGTGGGCGGAGGTGAGCCGCCGTCCAATAGCGCATCGAAACGAGATCTCCTAGAACAGTCGGTTTGGTGAGCGTAATCATAGGAAACCGACAAAATACGATTACGTGCGTTTCCTGTATATATTCAACGGACTGCGAGAAAACGGCGCAGTCCGTCAGAGTTCGCTGATGACACCCTGGTACCCGCTAGCGAGCATCGCGGCAGGATGCGCTTCACGCGTTAGGCGAAAGCGTAATTACTGGTATAGTTGCCAGTTATGATTGGCCGAGGATTTAGAGTGATTAACGGCCATCCACCTCTAGCATCGTTTTGATGAGAGCCATTGTCAAAACCCGTCACTCCCATATTCACATTATATCAGATTTTTAAATAAAAATCAACTTTACGGTTTCAGATATTCTTTCCAATCAGACGGATATGGCGTCCGAATCATTACCGATTCCCCTGTTGTAGCGGCCGTGAAATGCACCTCGGTGGCCGCACGACAAATCGAGTTACCAGGACGAGTCC
>DASZRH010000039.1:0-4902 GCA_035549275.1 Minisyncoccota bacterium
CAAATCCTCAAAACCGTCGGCATCGACAAGAAAAAGGTGTACGTAACCAACGCGGTCAAATATATCCCCTCATCCAGCGCGGCTATTTCCCCCAAGGAGCTCAAGTCTCATTCCAATTTCCTGAAAGAAGAAATCCGAACCTTGGCGCCAACCGTCGTGGTTACGCTCGGTACGCTGGCCCTTAACGGCGTCGGGTTGCGCCAGCCGTTGGATAATGTCCATGGCCGGACCTTCAATTTCGGCACTTATACCCTCGTCCCCACCTATCATCCCAGCCACGCCGCAAAAAATCCCCAGATCAAACAGACGATCCAAGCCGATCTGGCAAAAGTAAAAGAACTGCTGAAGAAATAATCCCGCCTCCGGCGGGATTATTTCTTTCGGGAGATTGCTTTTTTGACAGCCGCTTTGATGTGGCTGACGCCCAGACCGAACGCCTCGATCAGCTCATTGGCCGTGCCCGACTCGCCGAATCGGTCTTGGATGCCGATAAACTCCTGCGGGACGGGGTAATTGCGGGCCAGAACTTCAGCTATTGCTGACCCTAATCCGCCAGCGATTTGATGCTCTTCAACACTCACTACCGCTCCCGTTTTTTGAGCTGCAGCGAGAATCGTTTTTTCATCCAAGGGCTTAATGGTATGGGAATTGATAACCGTGCATTGGATATTCTCGGCGGCAAGCTCCTCGGCCGCGCGGAGCGCATTGTAGAGCAGCATGCCACAGCCGACGATCGTCGCATCTGCCCCGGCGCGCAGCATCTCCGCGCGACCGATTTCAAACGGCGTTTCGGATGTCGTGAATACCGGCGATTTCTCGCGACCGACGCGAAGGTATGATGGCCGATCGTTGAATGCCACTGCAAAGGTGGCTTTCTCCGCTTCAACGGCGTCGCATGGCACTACCACCACCATCCGTGGCACCACGCGCATCAGCGCAATATCTTCCAGCGCTTGATGCGTCGCACCGTCGGGTCCGACTGAAATCCCGGCATGAGCTCCGACTACTTTGACCGGCACATTGTTGATGGCGACATTGGTCCGGATTTGCTCATTGTTGCGGCCGGGACTGAACGTCGCGTACGATGCGATGAACGGAATCTTGCCGTAGTTGGCCATGCCCGATGCAACCACCGCCATATTCTGCTCGGCCACGCCCAGCTCGATGAATCGCTCGGGAAATTTTTCTTTGAACCACAAGGCGCGCGTGGATTCGGTTAAATCGGCGCACAACACCACGACCCGCTCGTCTTTTTCGCCGGCTCGGACAACACCCTTGCCGAAGCCGTCGCGCGTAGGCGCCATTTCAGCTTTCGACAAATCGGCGATGAGTTTTTGATCCGGGTTTATCATTATTGATGTTCGCTTTGAATCTTTCCCTTGAGCGTGCGCAGCTCGGTTAAAAATTTGGCGCCTTCTTCCTTGGTCGGCGGTTTGCCGTGCCAGTTGTAATCAAATTCAATCTCGCGAATGCCTTTGCCGGGAATCGTGTGAGCAATGATTACCGTCGGTTTTTCGTAGACGGCCTTGGCTTCCTGAATCCGATCCACGAACTGCTCGATATTGTGGCCGTCGCATTCCAGAACGTGCCAGTTGAACGCTTCGTATTTGGCGCGCAAGTTTTCCAGAGGCATAACGTCTTCAGTCATCCCATCAATTTGGATGTTGTTGCGATCGATAACGCCGGTGAGATTATGCAATTTGTTTTTGCCGGCAAACATGACCGACTCCCAGAGAATCCCTTCTTCATGCTCGCCGTCAGACATGAAGCAATAGGTGCGAAAATCTTTTTTGTCCATGCGCGCGGCATAGGCGATGCCTGTCGCCTGGCCAAGCCCGGAGCCCAAGGGACCAGACGTGGTTTCCAAACCCGGCAAGCGTTCGCGTTCAGGATGCCCCTGGAGACGCGAACCGAATTTGCGAAGCGTCTTTAATTCTTCGATCGGAAAATACCCGCTCATGGCCATGGTGACATAGCGGATCGGCGTAATATGGCCATTGGAAAGAATCAGCCGATCCCGATCAGCCCAGCTGGGCTGATCGGTCTTATGATTCAAAACATGAAAATACATGGCCGTAAAAATATCGGCCATGCCCAAGGGGCCGGCTGTGTGCCCGCTCCCCGCTTCCATTAATGCCTCAATCAAAAGCTCACGCGCTTCGTTCGCTTTTAATTCCAACTCCTCAATTTTTTCCTCCGAAATGTATTGCGACATTACAAATTACTTGCAACTTTCAAGACATGATCGACCAGCGAATTGGTATAGCCGAATTCGTTGTCGTACCAGGAATAAACCGCGCATAAATCGCCGTCGACGACTTTGGTCAGCGACAGATCGGCAACTGCGGCATAGGGCTCGCCGATAATATCGGTGGACACCAGTTGATCAGTCGTTACCCGGAAAATGCCATGCCAGCGCGGATCGCCGGCGGCTTCGGTCAGAATGGAATTAATCTCTTCCGGCGTTGTCGGCCGGGCTGCCACGAACGTAATGGCCGACAGTGAACCCGTCTGAACCGGGACGCGCATCGCCACGCCATCAAACTTGCCCTTGAGGGATTCTACCGCCCGCGCGACGGCGATGGCGGCGCCAGTCGTGGACGGAGAGATATTAACGGCCGCGGAGCGGCCGCGGCGATAGTCCGATCCTTTGGCTGGACCGTCAATAAGCGACTGGGTCGCCGTATATGCATGAACAGTGTTCAAAAAGGCTTTTTTGATGCCGATTTTTTCGGACAAAATAGTGACGAGCGGCGAAGCCGAGTTCGTCGTGCACGAGCCGTTTGAACTCATCGTGCAGGTTTTCAAGACGTCTTCATTGATGCCCATGAGCACGGTTCGGGCATCGGGGCCGTCTTCGTCTTTGGCTGGTGCAGTCAAGACGACATGCTTGGCGCCCGCAGTTTTGTGAACCGAGGCCTTTTCAAAACTTTCGAACACGCCCGTGGACTCCACTACAATATCCACGTTCAGCGAACCCCAGGGAAGCTTGGTTGCGTCTTTTTCCTGGATAAACGCGTATTCTTTGCCGGCGACAATCAGTTTGCCGTCTTTGACGGAAACTTCTTTATCGAAACGGCCGTAGGCCGAATCATATTTTAAAAGATACGCCAGATTGGCAAGATCCCCCAGATCATTGATAGCGACAATATTCAGTTCCGGCCTGGTAATCGCCAGTTTAAAAAACGCCCGTCCAATTCGACCAAAACCATTGATTGCAATATTTGCCATAGTTCTTCCATTATACAAACCTGAATAAAGAAAGAAAGCCCGCCATTGCAATGGCGGGCTTTCTAAAACTCTTACTTTTTACTTTTAGAGAAACTTGAAGGTATCAACGATTTGAGTCAGGCGGTTCCAGACGTCGGCCTGATTGACTTCCGAAACGGAACCGGCCGGATAGTTGCCAATGTTGGCCACGCCGAAATTTAAACTGATTTCATAGCAGGTCTGGTTATGCCAGAGGCGGTAAATGCGAGTCTGGTAGGCCGTTCCCGCCGCGCCTTCGGTCAATGTGGCCGTCGAAAAGACATTCCCGCCATGCGTTTCAGTGCGATTCATCACAGCCGTCTGATCGGCCCCAGTCACGTACGTCAAACATTGCGTGCCATCACTGTTGGCCCGGACAGCAATATTGGCTGTCGCCAAGCCGAAATTCGTTTTGGGATACAGTTCCGGCGGGATGGCGATATTAGCAACCTGAACGCCGTTGGAACTGAAATACGTGCCGAGATTCTGATAGTTGTTCAAAAGGAATCTCGAATCATACTGGAACTGGATTCCATATTGGGTACTGCGATAGGTGGCGGGACCCGTCGGAGCCGGAGTCGGCGTGCGCGTGGCGCTGGCCGATGGCGACACAGAAGAGCTCGCCGACGGCGTAGCCGTCGGCGAGCCTGACACGGACACGCTCGCCGTTGGCGACGCGCTCGGATTCGGATTAACAGAATCCGATCGAACGAAGAAATAATACACGAGGGCGGCGGCCGCAATGACTACGGCCACCCAGACCCATACCTGACCTGACTGTTTTGATGTGTTCGTCATGTTTTTTGTAGTTATACTATCAGTATACTATACGAAATGAATTGTCTTCTCTGTCAGGTGGATATTCCCTTTGCAAAGCAAGAAGCCCTTAATCGGGCTTCTGATTTTTTTCGAGATATTTGTAGTATTCACGGGCCTGCACATCGGCCCGGAAACCCAGGAGCATCATGGATAACATACCGACCATGGAAACGCCGGAAAAAATAATCGACGAAACAACTTTATTGGGAATTCGAGCGATTAGAGGTACTGATCCCATCCAAACCAGAGCGATGCCGATCATCCACGGAAACAGCCAGCGCCACTGGCGGGACTGGAATGAATGAAACTCTTGCAACGCAGGGTCCGAAAGCGTGTTGGGAAAGAACTCGCTTTCTTTGTTTTCTGCCATGAACTAGCTTCGATCCTATGCCGAAAGTGCGTTCACGTCAACCGGAATGAGCGGCGATGAATCGGGCATGGTCCCAGCTCGGCCAGGCGAGCATAATGATGTTTAGTTCCGTAGCCCATGTGAATTTCAAATCCGTAGCCGGGGAATTTTTTGGCATAGCGCTTCATCATTCGATCGCGATGGACTTTGGCCAGAACGGAAGCGCAGGCGATCGCAAATATTTTGCGATCGCCTGCGACGATTGCCCGCTGGTCATGCCTAACACCCTCAATTTTTTGTTTCCCGTCAACCAGCACGATTGTTTTGACGGCCAGCGACGGCTGGATTTTCTTTAAGGCCTGCCGCATCGCTCGGCGCGCGGCCTGATATATGTTGATCTTATCGATTACCTGCGGCGAACAGAACGCAAGCGCATAGACTAAACCCGGATCTTTTATGAGCCAGCCGGCAAACGCTTCGCGTTT
>DASZRH010000040.1:0-7049 GCA_035549275.1 Minisyncoccota bacterium
TTCCGCGTTAGACCCGGGCTGGTCACCAAAGAAATGCGCCGCCAAGCGAAAGTGTTAAATTTCGGCGTATTGTATGGCATGGGGATTCTCGGGTTCCAGCGGGCGGCGGGCGTGGGCCGAGATGAAGCGCGATTGTTTATCCAAAACTATATGCACGAATTCCAGGGCCTGGCCCGCTACATGGAAGACACCAAGGCCCTTGCCCGCCGCCAGGGCTGGGTGGAAACCGTGTTCGGCCGCCGCCGTTTGTTACCCGATATTAACTCGACCATGCCGGCGGTCCAGGCGGCCGCCGAGCGTATGGCGATCAATATGCCGGTTCAAGGTACGTCTGCCGATCTCATCAAGCTCGCCATGATTGAAATCCAAAAACTCATTGATGCTACATACGGTGATCAAGCGGCCATGCTGCTCCAAGTTCATGATGAATTGCTCTTTGAAGTAAAACAAGATATGGTAGCCGAGATTACTCCACAAATCGTCGAAATTATGCAGTCAGTCCGCGAATTCAAGGTGCCGATTGTCGTGGATGCCAAGGTCGGCGCCAACTGGGCGGAGATGGAAAAACTCTAATGCCGGAATTACCTGAAGTCGAGACAACCGTACGGGGCTTGCAGAAGAAGCTGGTCGGGCTTCGCTTTGTCGACGTCTGGGCGGACCGTGACAAGCCGTTTCGTCAAGCCGGCGGCACGGCGGCGCTTAGAAAAGCCGTCGTCGGCAAGAAAATCCTTAAGGTTTGGCGCCGGGCCAAGTTCATTGTAATTGATGTTGAGGGGCCGCAAAGCTTGTTTATCCATCAAAAAATCTCCGGTCACTTGCTGTATGGCAAGCTGATTCTGGAAAATGGCGTATGGCGGAGTACTGCGCGCGGACCGATTCGCGATGATCCCAAAAACAAGCATCTTCGTTTCGTATTTTCGCTGAATAATGGCTATCAGCTGGCGATGTCCGACGTGCGGCGTTTTGCCAACGTAATTCTAATTAACGATGATTCGGTTGGTAAACTCAAGGAAATCAGCAAGCTGGGGCCTGAACCGCTCGACATTTCCTTTTCCGATTTTAAAAAATTATTCGAGAAGAAGCGCGGCCGAGTCAAACAGGTGCTCATGGATCCGTTTTTTATCGTCGGGATTGGCAATATCTACGCCGATGAAATTTTGTGGACAGTGGGTCTACATCCGCTCTCGCGCGTGGAACATCTATCCGAAGCCGACATACAGCATGTTTACGCGGCGATGAAGAAAATTCTCCAGAAATCAATTGAGCTGAAAGGCTCAAGCTTGGATGACTATCGGACGCCCTCTGGCGAGAAGGGGAGCTATCAGAATGTCCATAAGGCCTACCATCGCACCGGCCAACCGTGTTTAAAGAAAGACGGCGGTATCATGACACGGATGGTCATCGGTGGCCGCTCGGCCCATTTCTGTCCGGTCCATCAAGTGGTAAAATAAAAGTCATGCATTGGAAATCTTTCTTTTCGGCGCTCCTGCGCCGCAAACGGTGGCTGGCGCTGGGAATTGCCGGCATTGTCGGTCTGGTTTTTCTGGGTGTCTGGCTAAGCCGCTCAATCCAACTCAATATCATCGGTCATAACGTCCAAAGCCAGCCGACCAGCCCCATTGCCGGTTTGCCGTGCGATAATGCCATCCAGCGGCCGGTTGCGGTGATGCTTGCTTCCGATCCGGAGGCCCGGCCGCTCTCGGGTATTGGGCAAGCCGATCTCGTTATCGAGATGCCGGTTACGCCCGATGGCATCACCCGCTTTATGACAGTGTTTCAATGCCAAACGCCGAAAGAAATCGGATCGGTCCGTTCCGCTCGCGAGGATTTCATCCCGCTCGCGGCCGGATTTGATTCTGTGTATGCCCATTGGGGCGGCGAACACGGCGCGTTGGATGAATTGAACCAGCATGTCATTGATAATGTCAATGCGCTGTACTACGATGGCACCATTTTCTATCGCAAGCCGGGAATTCCTGCGCCTCACAATGGCTTTACGACCTTGGATTTGCTCCGGGGCCAAGCGACCAAACTTGGCTACGATTTGACCAAAAA
This sequence comes from Minisyncoccota bacterium, assembly GCA_035549275.1. GTDB lineage: Bacteria > Patescibacteriota > Minisyncoccia > 2-02-FULL-40-12 > GWA2-44-9 > 2-01-FULL-49-17. The sequence continues at coordinate 2,056 of DASZRH010000040.1, forward strand.
CTTTTCTGGGTATCTTCATTCGACGGATGCGCCGGTCAAAAATCTTTCCAATGTCGCCTCGTCCATTGCGATTCCGTATAGCGGCTACTCGGGCCTGGACAACGTGGATTGGATGTATAATGCCGCCAACAATGCGTATCTTCGTTCGCGCGGCCATGCCAGCGAGATCGACAAGAACACCGGCCAGCAGGTTCAGGCCTCGGCCGTCGTGCTCATGCATACTGACTCCCACATCCTTCGGGAAGGGGATCAATATATTGTGGTTCGGACGACCGGCAGCGGCCCGGCCGATATCTATCAGAACGGAATTGTAATTTCCGGAACGTGGCAGAAAGATGCAGCTGCCCTGGACAGCCCTCTCCGATTTTTTGATAATCAGAACAAAGAAATCAAATTCGTTCCTGGTTCGATCTGGATCGAAATCGTTACGTCCTCATGATCATCTTCTTGTATGGAACTGACGGCTACCGCCTTCGCCAAAACCGTGAAACGGTTTTGGCGAGCTATCGCGCCAAACATGCCAGTGGCATGAATTTATTTTTTGCGGATGGGGCATCGGACGAAGGACTTGCGGCGCTTGAGAATGCGCTCAAAACCAACTCGTTTTTCCAAGAAGTTCAGTTGATCGCGCTGACCAACGTGTTTGCCTCGCCGGACCGGGCGATCCACATCCAGGAAATTCTGGAGCGATTCGGAGTTTCGCAGGATCCCCAGCGGGTAGTGATGGCGATTCATCCAGGTTCGGCGGCCGAAGCCAAACCGAAAGCAGTTTTTGATTTTTTGGCAGCTAAACCGCATCTAGTTCGGGAATTTTCGCCGTTGGCCGGTGCCAAGCTGGAACAATGGATCAAAGCCGAAGCGGCCGGGCGCACCGTTTCGTTTGCGCCCGGCGCGTTGCAGAAATTCCTGGCCATGGCAGGAAGCGACAGCTGGCAGCGAATCCAGAATCTGGAGAAAGTTGCCAACTATGCGCGCGGGCCGATCACAAGCGAAGCTGTTTCAGCTTTAATTCGAACGGAACAGGAAACGAATATTTTTGAATTTGTGGATGCTGTCGGTGCCGGCAAGACGGCACAGGCCCTCGAGCGGCTCTATGCCGAACTGGCCCAGGGCCGTGATCCGTACTATATCGCTTCAATGCTGGCGTATCAGGTTCGGACCATGCTGGCCGTCAAAGATGCAACAGCTCGCGCGGCCGCGACTCCGGCGGTCGCTGCGACCGCCGGAGTCCATCCGTTCGTCGCCAAAAAAATGATCCCGACGGTCGCTGTGCGCTCTCTGGCCGCCCTGCGCCAGGATTTCCAGCGTCTAGCCGATCTCGAGCTTGCTGCCAAAAACGGCCTTGTCGATCTGGCGGACGCTCTCTATGCATTTGTGCTCCGGTAGTTGAAAATAAAGGAAAAACGTGGTTTAATATACCCCATGGAGTATTATCTCTCTGTCGGAAGGGCCAGCGACCTTTCAAAGCCGTCGGAACGACGGCTGTATCGTTTTTTTGAGATCCTGCCAGGTCTTTTGGCATGGCTGACGCTGGCTGCGGTAATTGCGATTTCTTTCTGGGCACCGGTCTTTGCGGCTTTCTTCATTATCGTTTTCGATATTTATTGGCTGATCAAAACCATCTATCTTTCGCTGCTCACGCGCACTTCGTTTACATACATGCGCCGTCACATGAAAGTTGACTGGCCCGCGCGGCTGGAAACTGCCGGAGAAAATCCGCTCTTGCCGGACGTCCGCTGGCAGGACATCTATCATCTTGTCGTGCTGCCGGTATACAATGAACCCTACGCGATTGTGCGCGCCGGCCTGCATTCGATTGCGCGTAATGTGTATCCGCACGACAAATTCATTGTCGTTTTGGCAACCGAAGAACGAGCCGGCGCGCACGGCGCCGAACTAGCCGCTCGCGCCCAGGAAGAATTCAGTGCTTCGTTTTTTAAATTCATCGTAACCACGCATCCAGCCGGTTTGCGGGGTGAGATTCTCGGCAAAGGAGCCAACGCCGCCTGGGCAGGGGAGCAAGTCAAGCGCGAAGTTGTTGATCCGCTGAACATTGCATACAACAGGCTGCTCGTGTCGGTATTTGATATTGATACTGTGGTACCGGAGCAATTTTTTGCTTGTCTGACTTGGCACTATCTGACCGCGCGCGATCCGATGCACTCCTCGTTCCAGCCGATTCCATTGTTTACCAACAACATCTGGGAAGCGCCGTCGTTTGCCCGGGTGTTCGCGTTCTCGACGACGTTCTGGCAGATGATTCAGCAGGCCCGCCGCGAGCAGCTGGTTACGTTTTCTTCCCAGTCCATCGGCTTTCAGGCTCTCGTGGATATTGGTTTTTGGCAGAAGAACGTCGTCAGTGAGGACTCGCGTATTTTTTGGCAATGTCTCCTTCGCTACGACGGGGACTGGGAAACCGTGCCGATGTATTATCCCGTCTACATGGATGCCAACGTCGCGCCGACGTTCTGGCAGACTATCAAAAACCAATATAAGCAGATTCGCCGCTGGCACTGGGGCGCCGAAAACAATCCGTATCTCATGTTCGGATTTTGGAAGAACAAAAAAATTCCAGCCGGGACCAAATGGCATCAGACGTTTATTCAGCTGGAACGTACGCATTCCAGTCCGACTAACGCCCTGATCATTTTTCTGTTAAGCTGGCTGCCGATTCTAGTTGGCGGCGCGCACTTTGGCACCACGATCCTGTCATACAATTTGCCCAAAATCACCAGCTATATTCTCGATATTGCGATGCTTGGCTTGATCACGTCCGCGGCGTTAAGCATCTTGATGCTTCCGCCGCGGCCGCCCCAATATGGCCGGTTCAAATGGGTTTTAATGATCGCCCAATGGGTTCTGTTTCCCGTGAACTTTGTGATCTTCGGCGCTCTGCCGGCTTTGGACGCGCAGACGCGCTTGATGCTTGGCCGCTATATGGGATTCTGGGTCACGCCCAAACGCCGCGCCGGGAAGTAACGTTATTGATTTTCAGAGGTTACTCAAAATGGGTAAGGGATTGGAAGTCAGCCAAACGTTGTTTTAAGATCGGATGGTTGATGAGGTTTATATCATTTTTGAGAATAGTCCGTGCTTGGGCGCGGGCTTTTTTGATGAGTTCAGTATCGGCCAAAGCGGTCATGGCCAGATCGGGCAGGCCTGATTGCTGGCTGCCGAAGAACTCGCCGGGCCCGCGGATAGCCATGTCTTTTTCGGCCAGGAGAAATCCGTCGTCGCAGTCAACCAGCGCCTTCAGGCGCTGGTTGATGTATTTTTCCGCGCTCGTGGCGAACAGGAGGCAGGTGGACTGATGGATTCCGCGGCCGATACGGCCGCGGAATTGATGCAGCTGGGCCAGGCCGAAGCGATCGGCGTTCTCGATCATCATAATCGTGGCGTTGGGGACGTCGACGCCGACCTCAATCACCGACGTGGAAACCAAAATATTGATGAAGCCCTCTTTGAATCGGGTCATAACAGCCTGCTTTTCTTTGGGTTTGAGCTTGCCGTGGAGCATGCCGACGTTCAGGTCTGGAAATATTTCTTTGGCCAGCCGTTCATATTCTTCTTTTACCGCCTTCGCTTCGGCCCAGGCCATTTTCAGCTGTTTGGCCTTGTATTCTTTTTCGGTCTTGGCGGCGGCCAGCGCGGCGGCGGGATCTTCTTTTGGTTTGTCGCTGACTTCGATGCGCGGACAAACAACGAACACTTGCCGGCCAGCTTTGACTTCCGAACGGATGAAGTCATAGGCTGCGCTGCGCTGGGAAGGCGGAATGACTTTGGTGATGATTTTTTGTCGATTCTTAGGCTTTTCTTTGATGATTGAAATGTCTAAGTCGCCGTAGATGGACAGCGCCAGCGTGCGGGGGATGGGCGTAGCGGTCATGGAAAGCAAATGGGGCACGAAGGCCTGGTTTTTGACGAGTGCCGCACGCTGGCGCACGCCGAAGCGGTGCTGTTCATCAATTACCACCAATGCCAGGTCATCAAAAGAAACGTCTTTTTGAATCAGGGCATGCGTCCCAACGACAATTTTCACGTCGCCGTGCGCGATGCGTTTTTTGATTTCCGCTTTCTTGCCTAGGGAATGGGTGGTCATGCCGGTCGAGCCGGTCAGGAGCGCAATTTCCAGATCGCGGCGGCCGGCCAACGCTCGGATGGTTTCGAAATGCTGATTGGCCAACACTTCGGTTGGCGCCAAAAACACGGTTTGCGATCCCTTTTGGGCTACCTGCATCGCGGCAATCAGAGCGACAACAGTCTTGCCGCTGCCGACGTCGCCTTCCATGAGGCGATTCATGGGATGAGGTTTTTCGAGGTCCTTTAGAATTTCCCAGGCCGCGATCTTCTGGTCTTTCGTCAGCAGGAACGGCAATTGTTCGATGAACGAAGAAATATATTCTTGATCGAACGCGATCGGAATTGATTTGAGCTGATTGATTTTCCGGCGTTCAAGCAGGGCTTTCATTTGGAAGAGCAAGAGATCATCGAATGCCAATCGTTTTTTGGCCTGCTCGGCTTCGCCGAGCGTGTGCGGATGATGGATGGCATGAAGCGCGTCGCGGAGCGCAGGCAAGCCGTTGGCGGTTAAGACATCTTCCGGGAGCGGGTCAGCAATCTCAATGTTTTCTAGCAGCGGTTTGATGAGGAAGCGTAGATATTTGGAAGTGATGCCTTCAGTTTCCGGATATACGGCGACCAGGCCCTCGGTGTGGGTGAGCCGCGTCGAACCCTCGCCAGCTTTTTCGTAGGTGGGGCTGGCAAGGTACAAGCCGTGTTTGTCGAGCTTTACGGTTCCGGTCAAACTGACATGCGTACCTTCCGGCAAGGTGTTGACTAGATAGGGCTGGTTAAACCAAACAACCTTGATTGCTCCGCTATCGTCTTTGACGATAGCGGAAGTGATAGTGAGCCGGCGAGGGAATATCCGGCGGCTATCGATTTTCACGACCTCGCCTTCGATGTGAACCTTCTGGCCAGCGTCCAGATCGCCG
>DASZRH010000041.1:0-22659 GCA_035549275.1 Minisyncoccota bacterium
GCGCTGTTGCGCTTTACCGATTCTTCTTCGCTTACCTGAAGAGAAATAATCTTTAAATTATCCTTACCGTATAATTCTTCAAAAATCGGCAATTCGGCTTCGGCCTCATACAGCGTCCGCGGCGAACCGCTCGCGACAACGCCTTTGCCCTGGCCGCGCAACGCGCGAAGCTCCTCGACAAACCACTCGAGAACTAATTTCGGTTCGACAAGATCGCCGGCGGCCTTGCGGCGGATTTGTTCCCGGATGACGGCATCGCCGGGCCCGGCCTGGGCGAATTTCTTATCGATAATCTGCGAGGTTTTAATTTGAACAAGACCGAGTTCCAACGCCAGCAGCGCGGCCTGGGTATCCTTGCCGGCACCGGGCGGCCCAATCAGCAATACAGCCCACAATCGCGGTTCAATTTCCATTTCTCTATCATACCATTGTAAAAAACACAGAGCCAGCTCGGAACGAGCTGGCTCAAATCCTAGGTAAGCGCTGCAATCATCGGAAGAAAGATTTGCCCCGTCTCATCGGCTACAAATCCATTAAGAATCAGTTCTTTTGGTTCAAACCAATCAAAGAAGTATCTCGGGATAATTTCATTCTTTTCGGCTTCAATTTTTGTTATTATTCTCCGGCTTAAAAAATCTACGAATTGAGATTCTCTGCCGGGAACAATAATTAGCGGATCGGGAGAAGAATACATTCCCTTCATCGTAAAGATCGCGTCCTTGAGTGAATCCGCGGGAGTATCTTCAGTATCGTGAGTCGAAAATAAAAACACTCTCTCTTGGCCGGTATTTCTATCGACAACTTTTCCAATTCCGTTATACCAAAAGTGTTCGGCTTCGTAGCAGACGTAATCGCTACCATGAGAACGAGTTTGATTTCGACGATCAGCAGTAAGCAAAATATCAAAAGAGAGACCTTCCAGGTGAAGCTCGGCCATATTGTAAGGACCTGCTATCAGATTAACAATTGACGAACCGCTGTCAACTATACAAAAACAGCGGCGGCCGAAACGGCCGCCGCGTTCAGTTTGAATCACGGCTTTCGTCAATTATTCCCGCAATCGCAGGTTCAGGAAGCTTGATATTCAGTTCTTTCTCCAGCTCAATCCGAATAAGCGAGAGAACCTGGTGTATGTTCTCAACCCAGCCCGAATCAAAGGCAGTTACTCCAAATTCCCCCGCCGGCGGCAGCTGCCGAATCCGGTCGTAATATTCCTGCGAAAGCGAATAGCACTTTTCAAACAGAGCCGGCGCGGCGTGATCGGTAATGGCCAGATCACGCTGGGCGGGCCGACAGATTTGATCCTGCAGATAGAACACGAGTACCGAACCAAGCGGCGCAAATTTAGCGTCAATCCGCTCGAAAAGTTCCTGATAAGTCATAGGTGCTGACCGTTTTATATCACGCCAAACCCCAAAAAACAATCAACGGCGCCAAAGGCGCCGTTTAGGTCTTGCAGTCGTAAACAAGTTTTTCGACTGCTTCGCGAATCGCATCACTAATTTCAATAGAGATATTTGCATCTCCGTCATGTCCCGTTCCAGGACCAGGAATATTGAGAAACTCCTTATAGCGGATGAATTTCCCTTGCACCGCAGAGCTGCCGCCGTATTGAGAGATCATCCATCCAGCTGTTTTTTCAATATGACCGTCAACCAGAAAAGCATGTATCAGATCATCGTGAGAGAAGACCACCTGCCCTGATACAAATTGATCAAGGCCAATATAACCTACCCGCCATTTAACAAGCCATTGATCTTGTGATCTTTGTATAATAAGTTCGGCAGCACTCGCTTGAATAATTAGGGTATCCCTAAAGATGCTCGTACAGACAATTTTATCCATCTTGTGGCTATGAGTATGATGCCAAACGGGCGCATTCCCGTTAAACATATGCATCTCGGGTCGTTTTTGATCTATCATGATAAGAACCGAGAGAAAGCTATCAAGCTACCAGTAGAATGTCAACGGTTTAACAATCCTAGTATTCGTACATCGAGAGCTGGGCGTCGAGTTGTTTCATGATTTCCAGAGCCACGGAAACCACGATAAGGATTGAAGTGCCGCCGACCGCAAAATCGGTGATGGTAGTCGAACGCTGAACAATATTTGGCAAGACTGCAATAATACCAAGGAAGACGGCGCCGACAAGCGTAATCCGAGTCAGGAGATGATACAAGAACTGGGCCGTCGCCGGACCGGGACGAATACCGGGAATATATCCGCCTTGCTTCTGGATATTTTCAGAGATTGATTTCGGATCGAATGTAACCGCCGTGTAGAAGTACGTGAAAAGAAATACCAATAAGAAATAGATGACTGCGTACAAAACGCTGGTTGGCTGGAGATGCTGATTTAACGTCGTGGCAACACGGGAAATAATCGCCACTTTGCTGCCGGCAAAAAAGCTTGCCAGCATGCCCGGGAACAGCAGCAAAGACAAGGCGAAGATAATCGGAATCACGCCGGCGTTGTTGATTCGCATCGGCAGATAGGTTGAAACGCCGCCGAAAACTTTGGAGCCGCGGACGCGGCGCGCATAATTAACGGGGATGTTGCGCTGGGCTTCGCTGATGAATACAACGCCCGTCACGACGACCAGGGCCAGAACCACAAACGTCAGATAACTGAAGAACAGCGTCGAGTTGTATTTAAAAATCGCCTGCTGGAATTCGACGGGAAAATGCGACACAATGCCCGCAAAAATTAGTACCGAGACGCCGTTGCCGATATTTTTCTCCGAGATTAGTTCGCCAAGCCACATCAGGAAAATACTGCCGGCGACAACTACCCCCAGCACGGTAATCCACTGCAAGGGATCAAGGTACGAGACAACTCCTTGGCGCTGCAGCGAAACCAAGAAGGCCAAACCCTGCAACGCCGCAAACGGCACGGTGAGCAATCGGGAATACTGATTGAATCGAGCACGTCCGGCTTCGCCTTCATGCTTGTACATCTGTTCCAAACCCGGAAATATCATCGTCAACAGCTGCATGACGATCGAAGCCGAAATATACGGCCCCAAGGCAAGCATAACCACCGAAAGCTGGGAAATTGAACCGCCGGTCAATGCCGAGAGAAGGCCATAGAACTGGTTATTCGCAAAGAAATTGCGCAGCTGATCGGCATCAATGTATGGCACGGGAATATTGGCCGCCAAACGATAGACGACAAGCACGCCCAATACGAACAGGATTTTATTCCGAAGCTCTTTCTTCTTAAAAAGTTGGAGAAAACGGTTCATGAGGATCGAAAGGAATTTAAGCGATCGTTCCGCCGGCCTTTAGTATCGCATCTTTTGCCGATGCTGAAAAGGCAAACCCTTCAAATGAAACTTTCTTCTTGAGCGTGCCGCCTCCGAGAACTTTGACGCCGGCACGGGCATCGAGAATAATTCCGGCTTCAACAAGCATCTCCGGCGTAACGCGAGCCTTGTCGTCAAAGCGATTGAATACATCCAAATTCACCGCCGCCGGCTTAGCGTGGCGAAGCTGGTAATAGCGGTGCTTGCGATGCGGCCGGTTGGAACCGGGCTTTTTGGAAGCGCCGCGCTGTTTCGGGAACAGCTGCCAGAGGCGATTGTCGCCGCCTCGGAACCCCGGCTTTACGCCCGCGCCCGCGCGCGACTTCTGCCCTTTCGTGCCTTTGCCGGCATAGGTGCCCTTTTTGCCGCCGCGGCCGACGCGTTTGCCGTAGGTACGGGGAGTTTTAGGTTTTAATTGGTGTAATTGCATGATCAGATGTTTATTTGACTCGGAGTTTCTGAAGCGCGACGATTGTCGCCATCGCGATGTTAACTTTGTTGTTGGTGCGCTCGATGAGCTTGCCGGTCAAACCGGTAATGCCCGAAAGTTTAGCCACGACGCGGACGGGACCGCCGGCTTTTACGCCGCCGCGGGCTGGTTTCAAAATAACGACGGCGCTAGAATATTTGGCTTCAACCTGATACGGAATAGTGCCGTTTTTCAACGGAATCGTGATGAGGTTCTTGCGAGCCTGGTTAACGCCTTTCTGAACGGCTTGGGCAACATCTTTGCCCTTGGCCATACCGACGCCGACGCGGCCTTTGCCGTCGCCGATTACCACCGTCGAACGGAACGAGAAGCGCTTGCCGCCTTTGGTCACGCGAGACACGCGAGCAAGTTCAAGCACTTTTTGATCGAATTCCGACTTGGGCCGGTCGCCTTGGGGACCGCGGCCGCGGCGCATGCCACCACGTCCACCCCGCCCGCCGCGCCGATCCATGCCGCCGCGGCCGCGGTCTGACGAAGTTTCCGCCGGTGTCGCTGCGGCCGGCTGTTCAGCCGGAGCGAGCGGTGCGACAGGGGTCTGATTGTTATGCAACTCTTGTTCCATGATTTATAATTTAATGCCGTTTTCGCGCAAGGTATCGGCGACGGCTTTTACACGGCCATGATAGGCAAATCCGCCGCGATCAAAAATCGCTTCGGTGATGCCGGCCGCTTTGGCTTTCTCGGCCAGCGACTTGGCAACTGCAATCTCACGCTCGGTCTTGGTGCCTTTGGCTTTGATCTTGTCTGCCGCAACAACCTGGCTGCTCAAAATCGTCTTGCCGGCGGCGTCATCGATAAACTGAATAAACAAATTGCGGTTGCTCTTGAAGACGGCCACGCGCGGACGGGAAGCCGTACCGGAGATTTTGGCCCGGATACGAACGTGTCGGCGATTCTTATTGATATGTTTCTGGAGTCTGTTCATGGACGTAAGATTAACCGCTCGCGGCCGCTTTCTTACCGGCTTTGCGGCGAATAATTTCGCCGGCATAGCGGATGCCGCTGCCTTTATACGGTTCGGGCGGGCGATAAGTGCGGATTTTAGCCGCAATCTTGCCGATCGCTTCTTTATCCGGACCCTGAATACGAATGGTATTCTTTTCGGCTTTGAATGTCACGCCTTCAGCGCCCTGAATTAGAATCGGATGAGAAAAGCCCAGGCCGAGTTCAAGGTCGCTGCCTTTGACGTTTGCTTTGTAACCAACGCCCTGGAATTCCAGGACTGTTTCGAATCCCTCCGAAACCCCGAGCACCATGTTCTGGAGAAGCGAACGGGCCAACCCCCAATACATGCGGCCGTCGCGGGTCGTTTTATCTTCCGGCGTAACGATCAGCTGCTGGCCATCCACCGCCGCTGACACGTGCGGCGGAATGGGCTTGACCAGGGTTCCTTTCGGCCCTTTGGCGGTGACGGAGTCGCCACTGACCGTGACCTGAACGCCGCTGGGAATCGTAATTGGTTTTTTGCCGATTTTAGACATAGGTGTATTACCAGACTTCGCAAATTAACTCGCCGCCGACACCGGCTTTCTTGGCATCCCGTGAACTCATGACGCCCTTGGATGTGGAAATGATGGCGATGCCGTGGCCAGAACGGACCGGCTTGATTTGGCTAGCAGTCACATACATATGGCGCGAGGGTTTGCTGACGATATTCACGCCGTTCAGACTGCCCATGCCGTCCTCGTATTTGAGCGTGATCAGAATATATTCATGCTCGGTCTTTTTGTTGGAGCCAGGATGAGCGGGCTTTTTGACGCGTTCAATCGCCGCCACGTAGCCCGCCTGCTGAAGAATATTTCCGATCGCCCACTTTATTTTTGAGAACGGAATCAAAACCTGCTCGTGCCGGACGGCTTGAGCATTCTTGATTCGTATTAACATGTCAGCAATGGGATAGTTTACCATGATGATTTTTTAACGCCCGGGAGCAATCCTTGGCTCGCCAATTCCCGGAAGTGGATTCGGCAGACGCCGAATCGGCGCATGTAGCCGCCCTTGCGGCCGCACAGAAAACAACGGTTGACCGTTCGGCTGGAAAACTTGGGCTTCTTGGCTGAACGCGCGATTGTTGATTTCTTGGCCATAGGATTTATTTTGATTTGCGAAGCGGGAAGCCCAGATGTTTGAACAGCGCGAAGCCTTGCTCCCGATTTCCGGCTGTGGTTACAAACGTAACCTGCAAGCCGAAAATATCTTTTACATTTTCATAATTCAACTCGGGGAAAATACTGGATTCTTTGATGCCGTAATTTAAATTGCCGAACTTGTCGATATTGCGCGGGTCGATTCCCTGGAAATCTCGGGATCGCGGCAAGGCGATATTGATGAACCGATTCACGAAATCAGCCATGCGCGCGCCGCGGAGCGTAACCGAGATTCCCACAGGAACGCCTTCGCGGATTTTGAAACTGGCGATTGATTTTTTGGCCATTCGGAAAACAGGTTTCTGGCCGGACAGCTTTTCGATGTCGCCGGCAATGCGCTCCAAGATTTTCTGCTCCTTGGTCAGACGGCCGACGCCGGTGTTAATTACGACCTTCTCAAGCTTCGGCACAGCCATGACATTGGCAATGCCAAATTCCTTCTGCATCGCAGGAATGATTGTCTTTCGATAGTGTTGCAGAAAGGTAGTCATGGTGAAAAGCGGGCTTATGATATCGTATTTTGGCACTTTTTACAAATGCGAAGCTTGGTATCCCCGTCCACGCGATATCCGACGCGAGTCGGTTTGCCGCAGGACTTGCAGACGACCGCCACGCTGGCGGCGCTGACCGGGCGCTCTTTGCTGATAATCTGGCCGGTCTGACCCTGTTGGCGGGCGCGGGTATGACGGCGAAGCATATTCAAGCCTTCGACAACCACGCGATCCATATCCGGCATAACCGAAATGACCTTGCCGGTTTTGCCTCGGTCTTTGCCGTTCAACATGATGACATTGTCGCCTTTGCGGATTTTCATGATAGTTATACTAATTCCTGGGCCAGCGACGCAATCGTCGCAAAACCTTTTTCTTTGATTTCTCGGGGAATCGGACCGAAAATGCGGCCGCCCTTGGGCTCCGTCCCGTCAAGCAAGACAACCGCATTGTCGTCAAAGCGGATGTAACTGCCGTCTTTGCGGCGGTACGGATTGCGCTGACGGACGACGACGCATTTCACGACGTCTTTTTTCTTGACGCCTTTGCGCGGCTCGGCTACTTTGACCGAAGCGACGACAATGTCGCCGATCTGGGCATAGCGCCGGCGGGAACCGCCGAGCACCTTGAAAATCCCGACGCGCGTGGCGCCTGAATTGTCTGCTACCTGTACTATGGAGCGTAATTGAAGCATGGTATTATGAAATCTTTTCTATAACGATCCAGCGCTTGTCTTTGGAAAGCGGGCGCGATTCCTGAATGATAACCGTATCGCCGACATGATAGGCGTTTTCGGGGCTGTGGGCCTTGAATCGCTGGGAATCTTTATAAAACTTTTTGTACTTGGCGTGCTTTTTCATGCGCAAAACTTCAACCACCACGGTTTTCATCATTTTGTCGGAAACAACTTTCCCTTGCAGTTTTCGGTGTTGAACGTTAGTCATGGTTGATGGTATTCAAAGCGGTCAGGATGCGGGCAATGTCTTTTTTGGTCTTGCCCAGCTGGGTCACATCCTTTAATTTCTTTTCCGCATGATCAAATCCGAAACGAACCAGCTTGGCGCGCAGTTCTTTCAGCATGTCTGAAAGTTCTTCTCGTGATTTGTTGGCGGTTTCAATTCGTTTCATGGAATTAATGCAATCGGCTGATAATGCGGGTCTTGATGGGAAGCTTGTGGGCGCCCAGACGCAGCGCTTCGCGGGCCGTCGCTTCCGGTAAGCCGTCAATCTCGAAAATCACGCGGCCGACCTGAACCGGTGCCACAAAATGAGACAGCGGGCTGCGGCCGCCGCCCATGCCTTTGGTGCCGCCACTATCGGTGCGCGGCTTATCCGGAAACACGCGCATCCAGATTTTGCCGCCGCGCTGGATAAAGCGAGCCATCACTTTGCGAGCGGACTCAAGCTGGTTTGATTTCACCCACATCGCCTCTTCGGCTTTGAGGCCAAATGAGCCGAAACTCAAGGTCGTACCGCGGGTCGCGTATACTTTGTTGTGTCCCTTGTGGGCTTTCGTATGTTTTACTCGTGATGGTTGCATAAACGTCTTAATATTTTAACACTGATCGTAGTTTTTGTCTAATTTAGAATTTTTCTCCCCGATAGATCCAGACCTTGATGCCGATGGTGCCATAGGTCGTCATGGCCGTCGCTTTGGCGTAGTCGATATCGGCACGGAGTGTCTGAAGCGGCAGATTACCTTCTTCCAAATGCTCGGAACGGGCGATTTCGGCGCCATCTAATCGGCCACCCATGAATACTTTTGCGCCTTTGACCTGGCGGTTAGCCATGATTTTGGCCAAGGTTTGCTTCATAATGCGTCGGAACGGAATGCGCTTTTCAATCTGTTCGACAATGGATTCAGCCATAACCGCCGCTGACAATTCGGGATGTTTGAGTTCCTGCACTTCAAGACGAACGGCGACTTTTTTCTTCAGAATTGAATGAACCGATTTCTTGAGATCTTCAATGCCGGTACCGCCGCGGCCGATCAAAAGACCCGGACGGGCAGTTGTAATGACAATGTTCAATGTGTCGTTTCCGCGCTCAATCTGAATATCGGCAACGCTCATGCCTTTCAAACGCTTCTGAAGGAAAGTGCGGACCTTGAGATCATCCTTCAAAAACGCGATATATTTGCGGCCGCCAAACCAGCGGGATGGCCAATCCTTCTGTATGCCGACACGCAATGCTGTTGGAGAAATTTTTTGTCCCATAATTATTAAATGCTTTTGCGTTGAAATATTCTCTTTAAACCGCCGCGGCCCGTGCCCGACTTCTTGCCGATTTCGGTCTTAATCTCCGGCTTATCGGTTTTTTCCGGCTTCGAAGCGGCCTGATGTTCGTGATCATGAGAATGATCATGTTTCTTTTCGGCTTTTTTCTCGGCCTTCAAACCAGCGACCTTTTCGGCGAGAACCAATCGGACATGGCTGGTCTTTTTCTGAATTTCGCGTGCGCGGCCGAAACCGGCGGCGCGATAGCGCTTTAATTTAATGCCTTCATCGACAAAGAAATCTTTGATGAACAAATTGCTCGGCACCATGCTGAAGTTATTCTCGGCGTTGGCGAGGGCGGATTTCAAGAGCTTGATGATCGGATCAGACGGACGGCGGACGAGATATTCAAGCTGATCAATGGCGATCAGGACATTTTTGCCTTTGACCAGGCCGATAACCGAGCGGACCTTTCGGGGCGCCAGTCGAAGATTATTCAATTGTGCGGATACGGTAGCCATGGTAATTATTTCTTGGTTTTATCGTCAGTTGGGACGGCTTTGGCGGCTTGGGCGGCTTCAATCTCCTTCTGGCGAGCTGCCGCTTCCATTTCGCGCTGCATGCGGCCGCCGTGGCGACTGAATTTCTTGGTATGGGAGAATTCGCCGAGTTTGTGGCCAATCATGTCTTCAGTCACAAAGACGGGGACATGGACGCGGCCATTATGGACGCCAAACGTAAAGCCGATCATTTCGGGCACAATCGTCGCGGCGCGAGCCCAGGTCTTGATGACGGTCTTGTCGCCTGCCTTCAAGACGGCGACTTTCTTCAAAAGCCGTTCATCAATGTATGGTCCTTTTTTAAGTGATCGTGACATAGGTATTATTTAACGCGTCGGCGTACGATAAATTTATTTGATTTCTTCTTGGGATTGCGCGTCTTGCGGCCGCCGGTAATTTTACCCTGGGCAGTTTTCGGACGGCGCGTACCGCGACCCTGACGGCCTTCGCCGCCTCCATGCGGATGGTCTACCGGATTCATAGCCGTACCGCGGACGCGCGGGCGGCGGCCCAGCCAGCGAGTGCGGCCGGCTTTGCCCAAGTAAATCGAATTATGTTCGCTGTTGGAAAGCTGGCCGATCGAAGCATACGATTCGCCCGAGATCAGGCGGGTTTCGGAAGACGGCATGACCAATTGAACATATCCGCCTTCACTGGCCAATACTGAAGCAGCTGAGCCCGCAGAGCGAATCATCTTGCCACCGCTGCCCGGATGAGGTTCAACATTGTGAACCAAAGAGCCCTGCGGAATATTCTTTAACTTCATGCGGTTGCCGGGTTTCAAAGAGGCGCGTTCAGATGTAATCACCGAGTCCCCGACTTTCAAATCCTGGGGAGCAAGAATGTAACGCTTATCCCCGTCTTTATAATGAACACGGGCAATGCGGCTGGTGCGGTTCGGATCGTATTCAAGGGCAACAACCTGGCCCGGAATATCGAACTTATCTTGGCGGAAATCAATGGTGCGGTACAACTTCTTGTGTCCACCGCCACGGCCTTGGTGTCCGCCGGTAATGCGACCTTGATTGTTGCGGCCGTATGCCTTTTTGAACCCGCCTTTGAGGGGCTTCAACGGAGCAATCTTCGTCAGATTGCTGAAGTCGTATCCTTGCATGTGGCGGCGGGATGCGGTTGTCGGTTTATAATTCTTGGCCATGGTTATGCTTTAGCTTCCTCGATCGCGTATCCTTCGGCAAGCGTGACGATCGCCTTGCGATAGCCGGACTTGGTGCCCATATATCGGCCGATGATGCGCTTTTTGGACGGGACATTAACGACGTTTACGCCGGTTACTTTGACGTTAAACATCTTCTCAACCTGCTTTTTGATTTCTTGTTTGTTGGCGGCCGGCTCAACCTCAAAGACGTACTGGCGGAAGCCGGTCAAACGGGCGGCTTTTTCGCTCACGTGGATGTGGCGCAGGACGCGACCGTTACCGGGCGCGCCGGCAGTGATAGCAGCCGGTCTGGATTCAACTGTAACTGGAGCCGCGGCTGCAACCTTTTTCTTGGGCTGCTCCTTCTTCCCTTCAGATTTTTTGAAAAGATTGAATGCACTCATGTTATTTGATGCCCCACAATTTCTCAATTGTCTCCAGCGATGCTTTGGGCATCAGCAATTTGGATGAAGACAGAACTGACAACGGGTTCAGATTGCGGGCTTCGATCGTATCAACCGCCGGCACATTGCGTGCCGATTTATACAATGCTGCGCCGCCGTCGGGCAGAATCAGCAAAATGCTGTTAAATTTGCCCATCGCCGGTTTGAAATTTTTGAGAACAGATGCAAACTGCTTGGTCTTGGGCTGATTGAAATCCAAACTATCAATAATCAAAATATCCTGACCCTGGGCCTTGGAAGACAAGGCGACCCGCAGCGCGGCCTGAACCATTTTCTTGTTCAGCATTTTTTTGAAATTGCGCTCCTTGGTCGGACCGTGAGTAACGCCGCCGCCTTTCCAGATCGGCGAGCGGATGGAACCGTGGCGAGCTCGGCCAGTGCCTTTTTGGCGCCACGGTTTCTTGCCGCCGCCACGAACTTCGCCGCGGCCCTTGGCGTGAGCAACTACTTGGCGCTGATTGGCGATTTGAGAGGTGGTAACCTGGAAGAGAAGGTCTCGATTCATGGGCACGCCGAAAACACCGTCTGCCAGCGTAACGGTTCCAACTTTCTCTGCCTGTTGGTTATACAATGGATATTCCATATTATTGGCTTTGAATGCAAACCAGGGAACCGTTGTTGCCCGGCGTCGCGCCTTTCACGGCGATAATCCCGTTATCGACATCCACCTTCATGACGGTCAAACCGCGGATCGAGGATTTAACCCCACCCATACGGCCGGGCATGCGCATACCGGGCAGCGTGTGCTGCGGAAAGCGCTGACCGATCGAACCCACATGCCGCATCACGGAATGGTGGCCGTGGGACGCAGGCATACCGGAGAATCCATGGCGCTTTACGGCGCCCTGGAATCCTTTGCCCTTGGACGTACCGGTAACTTTTACAATTTCGCCCTCGGAAAACACCGAGGCGTCGAGCTTGTCTCCGACTTTCAATTCGGCGGATACCTTTAACTCTTTCAATATTGAAAAATTTCCCAGGTCTTTGCGGTGGCCCTTGTCGGCTTTGGTCAGTTTCTTGGTTTTGCCGATGCCGACCTGAATCGCCTGGTAGCCGTCTGCGGCGGCTTCGCGAACTTGGACAACCGTATTCGGCTCAATCTGAATAACCGTAACCGGGACGACGGTTCCGTCATCCTTAAACATCTGGGTCATGCCGATTTTTGTTCCAAGTAATGCTTTCATGATTTCCACAAAAAACGCCGGACGAGCCGGCAATGCCAAGCTTGTCTTCGTTTGTTACACTCAATGACTAGGTTTGATTAGAAACCAATTCGTGTAATTAAGGTGACGATGAGATGATGTATTTTTAGAAACCGGATAATTCGATGTTCTCGCTTCCGCGAACTTGCCGAACTATTGCCGGATAAATACGACCGACTCATTATTACCTTATTCCTCGGCCCGGCGTGCAGGCCGAGAGTAAGATAACAATTACATTTTGACCTCGATATCGACGCCAGCGGGGAGATTCAGGTTCATAAGGGCATCGATGATCTTTGGGGTCGGGCTGGTGATATCAATCAGCCGCTTGTGGGTTCGCATTTCAAACTGTTCCCGGGAATTCTTGTCGATGAACGTCGAGCGGTTCACCGTATATTTGTGAATTTCGGTCGGCAAGGGGACGGGGCCGATCGGCTGGCCGCCGTAGCGCTCAATCGTTTCGACGATCTGCGCAGCGGACTTGTCGATGATCTTGTTGTCGTATGCCTTCAGCTTGATGCGAATCTTCTGCTGTGTATCGTTTTTCTTTGCCATGATAGGTTCGAAAGAACAAGTGCGCAACCGCTTTCGCGGTTGCGCAATACGTTTACTTCGTAATCTTGGTCACGACGCCGGCGCCGACAGTCTTACCACCCTCGCGGATCGTAAACGACTGTTTCTCGTCCATGGCAATCGGTGCAATCAATTTGATATCCAAGTTGACGGTATCGCCCGGCATAACCATCTCCGTGCCGGCCGGCAGGATAACTTCGCCGGTAACGTCAGTCGTGCGGAAGTAGAACTGCGGCTTGTATCCTTTCAAGAACGGAGTGTGGCGGCCGCCTTCTTCTTTGGTCAAGATGTAGACCTCGGCGGTGAAATCAGTGTGCGGAGTGATGGAACCCGGCTTAGCCAATACTTGGCCGCGTTCGATGTCTTCTTTCTTCAAACCTCGGAGCAGCAAACCAGCATTGTCGCCCGCCATACCCTCATCGAGCTGTTTGTTGAACATTTCGATACCGGTAATAACGGTCTTAGTGGTCGGTCGGATACCGACGATTTCAACTTCGTCGTTCAATTTGACCTGCCCGCGTTCAATACGGCCGGTAACAACGGTACCGCGGCCTTCGATTGAGAAGATGTCTTCAACCGGCATGAGGAACGGCTTGTCGGTCTGACGAACCGGATCCGGGAAATACTCATCAAGCGCTTTCGCCAATTCAATGAAAGGCTTGCAAGCCGGATCATCTTTGGTTTTTGCTTCAAGAGCTTTGACGGCAGAACCCTTAATGACCGGGGTCTTGTCGCCGGGGAAGTTGTACTTTGTGAGCAACTCGCGGATTTCAGCTTCAACGAGATCGGCCAATTCCGGATCATCAACCATATCCATCTTATTCATGAAGACGATGATGTTCGGTACGCCGACTTGTCGAGCCAACAGAATGTGTTCGCGGGTTTGTGGCATCGGACCGTCCGGAGCGGACACGACCAAGATTGCACCGTCCATCTGGGCGGCGCCCGTAATCATGTTTTTGATGTAGTCAGCGTGACCCGGAGCGTCTACGTGAGCGTAGTGGCGCTTGGGAGTCTCGTACTCCGAGTGGTGGAGCGAGATCGTAATGCCGCGGGCGCGCTCTTCCGGCGCTTTGTCGATGGAATCAATACCTTCGACGCGAGCGCTGTAGCCCTCATCTTTATACAAGTCTAACACGTGCAAAATCGCAGCAGTAGTGCTGGTTTTACCATGGTCCACATGGCCGATCGTACCGACGTTCATGTGGGGCTTTGTTCGTTCGAATTTCCCTGCCATTTATCGGATATAACGGGTGGGTTCTTGGGCGTCGGCAGAATTGGAAGCCGAGGCCTAAAAATCCACAAGCTATAGCTTTAAAAACATGCACTATCCATTTTAGACGAATTATCGGGAATCGTCAATACCCAAACTCTTTTCTTCGTCTTCGATCTGGGCTTTGAGCGCCAAGATGTCCTTGTTAATGCGCTCCAAGAGCTCCAATTCCCCCGTTGAGGCCCCGTTCGAGACCGGCGGTTGGAATGCGGGCCGGACTAAGGCCGGGCCCTCATCATCGCCCAGCAACGATTTGTAGGTATCGTAGCTGACGACGACAAACGACGGATCGCCGTTGTCCATGATCAAGACCGCAGTCGAATGGCGAAGCATTTTCTTGAGTTCTGATATCTCCATATTATTTCTTGCCCTCGACGATCTGCTGGGCAATGTTATTCGGAACCGGCTCGTAGTGATTAAACTCCATCGTGAAGTTGCCGCGGCCTTCCGTCAGCGAGCGAAGAGACGTTGAATAGCCGAACATTTCCGAGAGCGGGACGCGCGCCTCGATGACTTTTAATCCGAGGCCGGAGCGGTCCGTCATACCGATAATCTGGCCGCGTCGAGAAGCCAGATCACCGGTCGTTTCACCCATTGATTTCTCGGGCACGATAACTTCCACTTTCATAATCGGTTCCAATATTACCGGTTTAGCGCGTTTTGCGGCTTCTTGCAAGGCCATCTGGCCCGCGATCTTGAAGGCGATTTCAGAAGAGTCAACGTCATGGTACGAACCGTCATACAGCGTTACTTTCATATCCACGAGCGGAAAGCCGCCGACAACGCCTTTGTCCATGGCTTCGCGGACGCCCTTTTCGGACGGTTTGATGAATTCTTCGGGAATAGCGCCGCCTTTGACTTCGTTCACGAATTCATATCCCTTGCCGGACTCAAGCGGTTCAACTTTTAGCCAAACATGGCCGTACTGACCGCGGCCGCCGGACTGTTTGACGTATTTACCTTCAGCTTGAGCTTCCTGGGTAATAGTTTCTTTGTATGCAACCTGCGGGCGGCCGGTGTTGGCTTGGACGCCAAATTCGCGGCGAAGACGATCAACGAGAACATCAAGGTGCAATTCGCCCATGCCGGAAATAATGGTGTCACCGGTTTCTTCATCGGCGCTGATGCGGAAGGTTGGGTCTTCATCGGCAAGTTTGCGCAAGGCCAAACCCATTTTTTCCTGGTCGGCTTTGGTCTTAGGTTCGATACGAAGCGAGATAACCGGCTCGGGAGCATCAATTCCTTCAAGGACAACCGGGTGAGCGGGATCGCAGAGCGTATCCCCGGTTTTGGTGCCTTTCAAACCGACAGCCGCGGCAATGTTGCCGGCGTCGATTTCTTTGATTTCTTCGCGCTGATTTGCATGGAGACGGACAATGCGGCCAATACGCTCCTGCTGGCCGGTCGTGGCGTTATAGACATATGAGCCCGCCTGCAAGACACCGGAATACACGCGGAAGAAGGTCAGCTGGCCGACATACGGATCGGTGGCAATCTTGAATGCGAGGGCCCTGAACGGTGCATTGTCGGTGGATTCAACCAAAATTTCAGAACCGTCAGACAAGGTGCCTTTGATCGGCGGAACATCCGTCGGCGACGGCAGATAATAGGAGACGGCATCCAACACCAGCTGAACGCCTTTGTTTTTGAGGGCTGAACCGCAGAATACGGGATAAATTTTGCCGGCGATCACCGCGCGGCGCAGAATGGCGCGCAACCGTTCCAAGGAAATCTCCTTGCCTTCGAGATAATCGTTCAGGGCTTGTTCATCGTTTTCAACGATTTTTTCAATGAGGATGGCGCGATACTTTTCGGCGTCGGCTTTCAATTCGGCGGGAATTTCGCCGCGGACTATCTTTTCGCCCTTGGCGCCTTCGAACTGGGCAAAATCCATTTCAAGCAAGTTCACAATGCCCGTGAATTGGTCTTCATGGCCATTGGGAATCTGCATGCGGACGGCGTTGGGAGACAAACGTTCAAGAATAGATTGGAAGGAGCGTTCAAAGGATGCACCCAAACGGTCGAGCTTATTGATAAAACAAATACGGGGGACGTTGTAATCATCGGCATAGCGCCAGTTGGTTTCCGATTGCGGCTCAACGCCGGCAACGCCGTCAAACACAACGACGGCGCCATCCAACACGCGCAATGAGCGCTTTACTTCGATCGTGAAATCAATGTGGCCCGGCGTGTCGATAAGGTTGATTTTGATTTTCTTGTCGGGGTTGCCGGCATCAGGAGTTGGCGTCCAATAAGCAGTCGTAGCCGCGGCGGTAATGGTGATGCCGCGTTCGCGCTCCTGTTCCATCCAGTCCATGACTGTGTCGCCTTCGTGGACTTCGCCGATTTTATGGGAAATGCCCGTGTAGAAAAGCACGCGCTCGGAAGTCGTGGTTTTGCCGGCATCGATATGGGCAATGATGCCGATATTTCGGATTTTTTCGAGAGGATAATCGCGCATTACCAGGCAAAATGGGCGAATGCCTTGTTGGCATCGGCCATTCGATGAGTATCGAGTTTCTTTTTCACCGCGCCGCCGGTGTTATTGAATGCGTTCAGCATTTCTTCGGCGAATTTCTCTTCCATCGGTTTGCCTTTGGCGCCACGCGCAGCTTCAATCATCCAGCGGATGGCCAATGATGTACGGCGTTCGGGCTTCACTTCGATTGGCACCTGATAATTGGCGCCACCGATGCGGCGGGACTTCAATTCCATATTCGGTCCGGCGTTGCTGATAGCGATTTCAAGGGCTTCCATGGCCGGCTTTTTGGTTTTCTGTTCGAGGATATCCAGCGCATTGTAAACGATGCGCATGGCAACGGCTTTCTTGCCTTCACGCATAATGCGATTGATGAGTTTAGAAACCAAAACGCTCTGGTACTTCAGATCGGGTTCAATGATAATTCGTTTTTTAACGGGTCGGCGCATGGGTAAAGATTAGGATTTCTTGGCTCCGTATTTGGAACGCTGCTGTTTGCGGCCTTCAACGCCGGAAGCGTCGAGCACGCCGCGGACAATGTGGTAGCGGACGCCCGGCAAGTCTTTCACGCGGCCGCCGCGGATGACGACCACGCTGTGTTCCTGCAAGTTGTGGCCGATGCCGGGGATATAGGCGGTAACTTCCATGCCATTCGTCAGGCGAACACGCGCAATTTTGCGAAGCGCCGAGTTCGGTTTCTTCGGAGTAGTGGTGCGGACCAAGGTGCAGACACCGCGCTTGAATGAAGCCGGATAATAGACAGGGCGATTGTGGATGGTGTTAATGCCGAATGTCAAAGCCGGCGATTTGGTTTTCGCTCGGGCGATTTTGCGGGGCCGTTTCAAAAGTTGTTTAAACGTCGGCATTCGGTTGCAATAAAAAAGCACTATCCCTGCGCCTGAATTGTAGTTCAATGCGTTGCCGTATCATAGCAGAAAAAAAACTTCTATGCAAGAGCTAGAATGAGAGGCCGGTTATGATGCGGAAAAGCCAGGGAACCAAGGGAAAGATATATGGATAGATAAAAATAATAAAGAATATAAACAAAAAGATGCTGTAACGGTACAGGAAGTCGCGGAACGCCTGGAAACGCGCGGGTAACAGCGTAACCAGCACCCAATGACCGTCCAACGGCGGAATAGGGAAGAGGTTGAATATTGCCAGGATTAAATTAATTCCGACGATCGTCGCAAATAAGTTCGGAATCAGCATCCCGGCAAAGAAATCGTTGAAGAATCGGAGTACCAGGCCAAAAACCAACGCAATGAGGACATTGGCTGCCGGGCCTGCCAAGGCAACCTTGATAGGCCCATATTTTTGGTCATTCAGATTGTGCGGGTTATACGGAACCGGCTTGGCGTACCCGAACACCAGTCCCCCGCCCGATGCGACATACAAGAGGATCGGCAAGACTACGGAACCAAATATGTCCAAATGTTTGAGCGGATTCAAGCTTAACCGGCCCAAGACACGCGCCGTCTTATCGCCCATGGAATCAGCGGCAAGGCCGTGGCTTACCTCGTGAATAACGACAGAGTAGATGAAGACAACAAGACTGAAGATGGTCAGGATAATAGACATCTATTGCAACGATAGCAATTTTGGTATATAATGTAAACTGCCAATTAATTATATCAATAGATATGACTCGTTGTCCGCGATGCGGCAAAAAACCGATTATGGCCACTACTCGTAAACTTTTGCGAGGCCATTATAATCCGACCGTAAAGTCCAAGCGCTACGTGAATCTCCAGTGGGCGCGTGTCGACGGTAAACGCATGAAGCTCTGCACCGATTGCATCAAGACTCTTGCCAAGCAGAGCGCAATGCATGCATAATAGTATCCAATAAACAAAAACGGGATAGCATGCTATCCTGTTTTTGTTTAGAATAATCATACAACCGGGCTGTAGTGTAACGGTAGCACGAGTCCATGGGGTGGATTTAGTCCGAGTTCAAATCTCGGCAGCCCGACTGAAGTGAAACGAAAGAAATCAAAAGAGCCGACGCGAAGCGTCGGCTCTTTTGATAGATCCCCCAGGTCCGTAAAATACTTCACCTGTTACCAGGTGGGTTCCCGCAACAGCACTCGTCGGAACCGATGAGGGCTCGCCGGAGCGCTGCAATAATGAGGATCCCTTAGAGAAGTAATTTTGAGCGAAGTTTTTACGGAGCAAGAGACCTACTGACAGTATATACGATCCCTTGGTATAAATCTTACCGAACGTTGATAATGGGTGGATAATTCTATTTTTTACCCCACTCTCCCATTGTTTTTCCTTGCAATACATCTTCAGCCATACTTAATTCCTCATAAATTCCTTCAATTAAATCGACTACTTTCGATTCTGCAAGCGAAACCCACTTATAGCTCACCATACTTTTATCGAGAACAACCTCTCCGGAAGCCCAATCAGCAAGACACGAGATTACAATAGAAGGATCGTCCCCTTCACGTGCATCAGCCAGAGAAGTAACGTAGCGAATATTTTTAATTTCAATTCCTGCCTCTTCTTTTACTTCTCGACGCAATACATTTTCAAGAACATTGTACCAATAATCTGGTGTATCTTTCGGTGAATGAACATAGTCATCAGTAGAAACTTTGCCTCCCGGTACCGTCCATCGCAGTGGAAACTTTTTTTCCCACTCCGCACGTTGAAGAACCAAATATTTCCCCTCTTTTACCACAATTGCCGTGACAATAACTTTAAATAGTTTTTTATTCTCCATTTATTCCACCGTACCGTCAGCATTTACGTCTTCCAAAATGGCTTCGTTGATGTGGCGATAATCGTGAATTTCTTCAGGGCTGAACCAAATCCGGATTTCTCGGTCGGCTTCGCCGACCTGATCGGTGCAGTGAACGAGATTGCGCAGGCCGCGCTGGGCGGTATCGGAGAAATAGTACGAGTCAATTTGAAGATCGCCGCGAATCGTACCTACATCGGACACCGTCGGATCAGTGCCGCCGACGAGTTTTTTCACTACAGCCACAGCCTGATTCCCCTCCCAGATCAATGCCAATACAGGAGAACTGCGCATAAATTGCACAATGTTTTTGATTATATCTTTGCCAAATTCAATATCTGGCCGCGCGGGATCAACAGAAATACCCGCATCAATCAAAAACTTTTTCCGTTTTGCTCCTTTTGTTATATACCATTCATCATCTTTGCCATAGTGCTCAAGTAATTTTGCTTCGGTCGCGCGTACCATTTTGGCCGCAACGAGCTTCAAGCCGGTTCGTTCAAGGCGGGCCATAATTTCTCCAATCAGCGACCGCTGGATCGAATCGGGTTTCAATAGGACAAGCGTGCGTTCTTTTTTCGGGTGATTCATAGCGAATATCGTATCACAAACCCGTTAGGAATTGAAACTGCCGCCCGTCGGAAATAATTTCCATTGTCCCCTCCTGATCAGTGCGATGAATGGGAATGCCGCTCGCTTGGTAGCGATCCAGTACGCCCTGATTGGGCAGATGATAGATATTGTTTTTGCCGGCTTCGATGATTCCGATCTGCGGCTGGACTGCATCTAAGAACGCCTGGGATGAAGATGTGGCTGAACCATGATGGCCCACTTTCAACACGTCCGCTTTTAGATCATCGCCGGCTGTGATTAAATCCTTCTC
Organism: Minisyncoccota bacterium; assembly: GCA_035549275.1. GTDB lineage: Bacteria > Patescibacteriota > Minisyncoccia > 2-02-FULL-40-12 > GWA2-44-9 > 2-01-FULL-49-17. Next base: position 19,990 of record DASZRH010000041.1, read on the forward strand.
CCCTTTCGCTTCCATGTCTCCCGTGAATAATGCTTTGAATTGTTTGTATTGAAGCATGGTCGTAACGTTTGCTTCGTGCGGTGCGTCGAGGGTAACACCGGCGTACGATTTCATGGGATAGAAAACAGTGAGGGTGGCATCCGGTCCCAGTTCAAAGACCTGGCCGGCTGCAGCCTCGATGCGCCGGGCGCCTTCGGCGGCGACCGCGTTTTCCCAGGCCCGAAACTGCGGCGAGTCATAGGTTTCCGCTGCTTCGATCACGGTACCCACCGTATACCGATCCAATACGTCAATTAATCCCGAAATATGATCGCTGTGCGGATGCGTAACCACAACCAAATCAATATCATGATCATAGAATGGAATCGCTTTGGCCAATTCCGCCAGAACGGCATCGTCGGGGCCGCCGTCAATCAATATTTGTATGCCGCCCGGCGCCTCGATTAATTCACTGTCGCCCTGCCCCACCGACAAAAAATATATCCGCAAGAGGCCGTCTTGCTGTGCCTGCCCGGGCCGCGTCGCAAAAAACAAAACAACCAGACACAAAAGAAAAACGCCGTGAATCGGCTGTAAGCGGCGAGTAGTCATGAACGGGGCGCATTCGGAAAGCGCGGCCGATTTCGCCACGCCCACCACGCCAACAAGGCATATAGCGCGGTCATCGTCAGCCAATGAATCGAAACCGTAACCGAAGCGAATGGCAGGGATGCAAACCAAGAAATCACGGCAATCTGAAACTTCGCCACTGCCCAGGCGATCCAGCCCACCAGCTGGCCGAAGGGCACGAACAGCCAGCCTGCCACGCCCGCCGCAAAACCAAACAACATTACGTACGGCATCAGCGGCAGGACAATGAGATTGGTTGGCAGCGACACGATCGAAAAAGAATGGAACGTATAGGCCAGAATCGGCGCCACCGCCAGCTGGGCGGCAACGGCCATGAGAATCGTTTCTTTGAGGCCGCCGGCTTCCGGCACCCGCTGAAGTCTCCGTTCCAAAATCGGATAGAGATAGATCATGCCCAGTACCGCCAAAAACGAGAGTTGAAATCCGACGTCAAAGCGCGGGGCCAACGGATTGATCAAAACCATCACCGCCGCAGCGCAAAGAATCGAATTGCGCGGATCATAGAGCCGGCCGTAGCCGTTGGCGGCAAGCAGCAGCAAGCCCATCACCGCTGCGCGGACGACCGACGCCGACGCACCGGTGAGAATTGTAAATAGAATAATGACAACCGTTGAAATCCAAAATGCATTCCGGCGCTTCGTGAACACCACGGCTACTGCCAAAAGCGATTCGGCAATGACGGCAATGTTGTAGCCGGAAATGGCGAGGATGTGCGTCGTGCTTGTTTTCTGAAACGCATCCTGGATATTTGCTGGAATATTTTGGCGGCTGCCCAGGAGAACGCCGTCAATGTATGACGCTACCGGTTCAGCCAGTGACTGCTGCAGAGCGTGTTCAAAAGAATGCTTCACTTTCAACAGCGGCCGATAGACAGCCGCGGTAGTCCATTGGTACCACGACAACGCGGCTTGGCCTGCTTCAATCCTTGGCCGCACCATAACCGTCCGTATTGATTTGTTTTTCAGGTACTGAATATAGTCAAAGTCCGAGCCGGCCGCGTTCTGGGGCAATTTCAAAGCGCCGGTAATAGCCACCTGATCCCCCACTGCATAGCGAGGGTATGCATCGGCTGTAACCAGCATGTTTTCATCGGCAACGACTCTGCGGCCCGGGACTTCCACGTCTTTCGCGCGGACAACCAATTCCGCTTCAGAACCGGAAATATCCGGATCAGCGGCGACATATCCGTGAACGGTAACATCAATGCTCTTTCCGCCCGCTTCGCGGGCGAATTCCGTCAGCACGCTTTGCTGTGCGTTTGAAAAACCATATCGAAAGACGCCGAGGGCCGCGCACAGCAGAGAAACCGCAATCACAAACCCGATGATCCGGGCCCGCTCGGGATCTTTGAGACCAACAAATGTTTTGTGATAGAGACAGATTGCAAAGACCAGTATGCCGGCCGCCGTCAATCCGATCATCGCGTACATCGGCTGGGTGATAAAAGAACCGAGAAAGACACCGCCAAGAAATGAAGCCAAAAAGCATCCGAATATCTGAGACTTGTGCATACGAAGATTTTAACAGCTAGTCCGGCAAGACTCGCCTACTTTTGTTTTTATTCTATCACAAAAATTAAAACATGCCGTACGCAGAGGTGTGAGATATTCTTCACACGTGCATACGGCATCAGAATGCACTAATATGGCACACCAAGTATCTTTCTTTTTTAAAGCCGCTCCAAGCCGTAGCCGGAAGCATGTCGCATTCAAATTATACAAAATAAAATGGCCGGTTGGAACAAGTCCAACCGGCCCAGTGCCCAAGAGCTGACAGCCCCAGGGTCTTACTTGCGAGACCGCACGAACACGAACTGAGCGTCGAGAAACCACATGTCCTGCGGCCCGAACCAAGGCGCGCTCAGCCACCGCCCGACGCCATCGCGCTCGACACGGAAGACGCTCCGGCGGCCGCGCGAATCGGTAACCTCTTCCATTGCCACCCGTAGCCATTCACCGAACGGCTGATCCGGATATGCCAAACGGAGAGCCGGTCCGACTTCGCGCGGGCAGATGGCCAGTCCCAGCTCGATCGCCCGAT
>DASZRH010000042.1:0-1735 GCA_035549275.1 Minisyncoccota bacterium
CGATACTTTCCGAAACAAACGGACTGCCGTAGGCGCCCGGCTCCACAGTCATAAATTGCACAAAGTCTACCTTGTCGAGAATACTGTCCAGCCGCGAGGCATCAGTACTTGGATTAACGGCCACGCCCGCCGATTTGCCTGCCGATTTGACAAGGCCAATCGTCCGCTCCATGTTTTCCGCCGCTTCAACATGCACAATCACGCTTTCCACATTCGCCTCCGCCGTCCAAAACGGAATGATCTCTTCCGGATTCTGAACCATCAGATGAACTTGCAGCAGGTACGAACCCAGAACACGCTGGACTTCTTCGAGGCCGACCGTAGTCGAAGAGACAAACTTTCCGTCGGCAATATCAACCTGGACCAGCGAAGCCGCTTCGCCGATTTTATCCCGAAGTTGGTTCAACTCCTCTATGTTTTTCGCGAGTATCGCAGGAATAATATCCATAGGTCTAAAATTATGATAGCAAAGAATTATCCAACGCGGAACCACATAAAATTCCTTCTGGAATTTTTGCTCTACCTCGGCTGCCCGCCTCCAGACATTCCGCTTATGGATAATTCTTTGCTATCTATTCCGTAACAATATGGCTCATCATGTATTCTTTGGAGCCGTGGACTTTCTTGCCGGGATTAAAGAGATTGAGCGGGTCGAAAATTTCTTTCGTTTTTTCAAACAAGGCCATAATCTCCGGCGAATACATTACCGGCAAATACGGCGTGCGGATCAAACCGTCGTTATGCTCGGCGGTAATTGAGCCGTGCAAGCTCGCCACTAACTTATATACTTTCTCGGATAATTCCGGAATAGCCGCGCGGTTGGCGGGATCATGAAAATCCATGAGCGGGATGATGTGGAAATTGGCGTCCCCGGCGTGGCCGGCAATGGTGTACGTCAATCCTTTATACTGGCTAATGAGGCTATTCAATTGCGGAACGAATTGCGGCAGCTGGTTCGGGTGGACGATAATATCGTCGATGAAGGGCGCAGTGTGCTTTGCGCCGGAATGCTTGCGCAGCAGATTGAAGCTTTCCCGTCGGACGATCCAATATTTTTCGGCCTCGTTGGCGTCCCGGGCGATATGGGTTTTGAGATTGAAACGCCGGCGGATTTCCGCTTCGCAGCGGTGTGTAATTTCGGCTATTTCCGTCTCGCTGTCACCGGTAAACTCCGCAATCAGAATCAACTTCGGCATGCCGCCGGTCAATGCCATGAACGCTTCGGGCAGAAATTTCCAGCTCAGCGAAAAAATATTTCCTTTCATCTGTTTCAAAAGCTGCGGCAAGAATTGCAGCGCGATAGTCATGGTATGATCGTCGAACGATTCCATGCTTTCGGGTTTGTAGGCGAGAATCGCGTTCACGATCTCCCCTAGTGGTGCCAGATCGCGCAAGAACAAGACCAACAATTTCGAGAACGGCTTGGGCCGGATCAAGCCAAGCTTCATCTGGGTAATGACACCGAGCGTCCCTTGCGAGCCGACAAATAACTTCGTCAAATCGAAACTTTTGCGGTCCCACACGTTCCAGAGATAATAGCCGGCGGAGTTTTTGGAAACATCGGGCTTGGAGCGCTGGATGAGATCATAGTTTGATTCAATCAAATCGTGCATGGTGCGGTAGACCTGGCCTTCGAAGTTTTGCTGAGATTTTTTTTCTTCCAAGCCGGCGAGCGTGAGCGGAGCAAATGTGTATTCGTTGCCGTCAGAAAGCACAACGTTCAACTCGCGGACAT
>DASZRH010000043.1:0-7027 GCA_035549275.1 Minisyncoccota bacterium
GCAGCCGCCCTGCCGAGAGTTTCAAAAACTCGATATTCTTGAGAATATTCTGCTCGGTTTTCTCGCCGAATCCTTTGCGCCGAAATTTTCCCGAACGTATAGACGCTTCCAAGGCAGCCCGGTCGGTTACATGCAGCTTCTTGTACAATTTTAAAATTGTTTTCGGCCCCAAACCTTCGATGGATGATAAGTCCTCGATATTGACGGGAAGCTGGTGCTTGAGCTTCTCATACTCGGCGATTGTGCCGGTCTTGATGTATTCTTCGATGCGCTCGGCAATGCCCGCGCCGATGCCGGGGACAGTTTGGAGGGCCGCGCGGCCGCCCTCGCGATACAATTTTGCCAGGTCTTCCGGCGATTCTTCGATAGACGCGGCCGCTTTTTCAAACGCGCGCGGTTTGAAATCCACGCCTTTCATTTCCAATAAGAAAGCTAAGTCTCGAAAAATTTTGGCTAGTTCGGAATTCATGGATTACACTTTCTCGCCGACCGGACGAACTTGGCCGCGAGAAACTTTACGCTTCAAGTACTGGAAAATCTTGCACTGCAATATCCCGCCGAGAATCGCCAGCACGCCGGCGGCGAGAAATACAAAATCAAAACCAAAGCGCTGGGCCAGAAAACCGCCCGCCGCGGCCGCTCCGGCCGCGGCGACGCCGATTGAAACCGAATCCAGCGTCCACTCGAAGCTTTCCTGGGTCGAATCCACATGCCGGGAAAAAATCGCATACCACGGCGGCAGGGCAAACGCGATACCCAAGCCGTAAATCGCTTGGATGATATACATATGCGTAATCGTCGAAGCCAGAAGGTACAAAAACGGCACGAGTGCGATCAAAACAGCGCCGAACACCAGGGATGCAAAATCATCGTACTCGCCGTGGTTTCGATCCAAAATCCGCGCGATCGGCAGCTCGAAAACAACTTTGATGATTTGAACGATGGCTGTACCGATGCCGACGGCTTCAATCGTGCCGCCCTTAATTTGGCCAGTGATAAAAATAGCGAGAACGGGAGCGAAGAAGCTAAACCCGGCATTCACGAAAAAATCTGCAATCACGAGATACCGAATGACGGGATTGATACGCATAGTTCTATTGTAGCAAATCAAAAAACGGCCGCAAAGCGGCCGTTTTTTGATTGAAGTTCAGATTACAGCGCCGGAGCACCCCAGCCGGAAGCATTGTCATCTCCCGCCGGTGAAAGATCGAGAGAAAACGTATGGAGCAGATCGCGCGTCTCGCCGGCCGGGTCTTTGGCATCAGTTTGCCATTCCTTGGCCGCCAGACCCGCGACGTGCGCCGCCGCCATGGAGGTACCCGACAAGACAGCGTAGTTATCATCTTTCCAGGTAGATTCAATGGATACGCCGGGCGCGGCAAATTCGATATCACCGCCTTCTTTTATGTATTTTTTGGAATTAGTGTTGTTACCGCGCGAGCTCCAATCAGGAATTGCGGTGTCTTTGTTGAGTGCTCCGACAGAGACAACATGTTCGTTCATAGCCGGAAAATCCAAATCATCGTCATATGGCCCGTCGTTGCCAGCGGCGGCAATTACCAGAACGCCGTGATCAACCGCATATTTGATGGCTTGGTCAACCATTGGAATATCGCTGTCTGAACCCACGCTGATGAGAATAATGTTGGCTTTCTGATCGGCGGCATATTGAATAGCAGAAGCCACATCGTCGGCAAAACAGGCGCCGCTTGCGTCGCAGACTTTGTAAATCAAAAGATTGGCTTCGGGCGCGACACCGTAGATGCCCGAACCATCATCGCCGCCGTCGGCGGCGATGATGCCGGCGACATGGGTTCCATGCCCATTGTCATCAAAACACGATTTATCAGTAAACGGTTTGGACCCGGTAAAGTCGGCGCATTGCACGATTCGATTTTTTAAATCCGGATGAGCCACATCGGCACCGGTATCAAGAATTGCCACGGAAACACCATCCCCGCCGTGAGGCAAGGCCTTACCTAGGCCGCCATATACGAAATCAGTCCCCCAGCCGATCGGCGCTGATGGCGCATCAGACTTGGGCGACGCGCTCTCGTCATCGGCCAAAATACTTAGACGCTTCACCGGCTGGGCCGAAACGCCGAACAGTTTGGCAATTTTGAGCTGCCAATCGCTCGCATCGGCGGTAAAACCGCCGTCCACGATGCTGCGGACGGAAAATGACTTTTTGAGAAATTGAGAGGTAGACTGAATAAAGTAGCGGTGGTCTTCGGACTCGGCGGCTCGGGCACTGGCGGCGGTAATCAAAAAAACGGAAATAGCCGCTAAAAACAAGGCTTTCTTTGTAGTCATGAGATTGCATCCAGTATAGCACAGAAAGCCCCTCAAGACAATCCACAACTAGGACATCATCTTATCAATCGTGTCCCGCAATTTATCGCCCAATTCGCGCAAACGCTCCATGGCCCAGAGCGATTGGATAAATTTCGATTTTAAAATAACCTTCAGGCCGTAGACCAGGATGATGGCGCCGCCGAGGAACAAGGCAATCAAGCTGAAATTATTTACGATTGCAAACGAACGATAGCCCTGGCCGAAGACATAGCCGATGAAGAATGTAACGCAGGTCCAGCCGATCGCGCCGATGAAATTATACAGTGAAAATTTCCGAAAGTTGTACCGAAACGAACCGGCCATAATCAGGGTCGCGATCGTCAGCGACCACGTCAGCTTGGTAAAAATAATCGCCCGGCCGCTGTAGCGGAGAAAGTATCGCTCAACCGTCTCTACGACGCGGCGGCTTTTGGGATCCTTGCGGCCCCATTTATCAACTGGCTTGGCGCCGCCGAGGTAACCGACTAAGTACCACATATAGCCATTCAAAAAATCACCGGCCAGCGCAATGAGAAATGCCGGCACCGCGGCAACGCTGCCGATCGATGCCAAAAAGCCGGCTAAGATAATCATGTTCAGACTTTCCAGCGTCGCACCCAAAAGCAGGAACACATATTTGTACTGCTCGAACATCGGAAAATGGGCCTGAATCGATTGGAGGAATTCCTGCATACGTTATTTGTATTTTTCCAGAACTTTGAAATCTTGCATGAGCGTATCTTTCGAACTTTGGTTGTAGATAGCCACGGCCGGATGATAGAGCGGGATAATCGTAACGTGTCCGTAGGACGTTTGGGTGGTAAACGTCTGGCCATGGATTTTGCTGATCCCGGCCAGCTGCCCCTCCAGACCAAATTTGCGCATGATGTAATCCATCGAGAAACGGCCAAGCGTCGCAATCACCGCGGGCTGGATAATCTCGATCTGCCGATCGAGAAACGGACCGTAGGACGCGATCTCGTCGGGAAACGGGTCACGGTTCATCGGCGGGCGGTCTTTGACGATGTTGGTGATGTAGACGCTTTTACGGTCAATGCCCACCGAAGCCAGCATCTCGTCGAGAATCCGTCCGGCCGCCCCTACAAAGGGGCGGCCGGACGCGGCTTCGTTTTTGCCAGGCGCCTCGCCGATAAACATGATCGCGGCATCATGGCTCCCCTCGCCGATCACCGGAAAGACGCGGTTCTTGACCCGTTCGGCATAGAGCGGCGATGATTTCAGGTCTAGAACTTCATCCCGTATCTGCCGCAAGAGATCAGTACGGCTATTCATGATGTTTTGATGATAAGTGAAAACCGCGAAGCGATCAAGCCAGCCGTAAACCATAGCAGCAGCCGGCCCGCCTGAATCGTCAGCAAGAAATGATCGAATAATCCGGCCGCCAAGAGGCCGGCAAAGACCAGTCCCAGCGAGAGATGATACAATTTTTTGAATTCGGTTCGCAGACACCACTGGACGCACAGCGCGGCGAGAAATGTCCCGAACAGAATTGCGCCGATCAGGCCGATTTCTGAATAGAGCAAGAGATAAATATTGTGAACTGGCTGATATTCGCCCAAGGGCAGCCGAACGTCTTGCCGCATCAGCCACGGCACAAAGTTCCCGATTCCGACGCCGAACCAATGAATCGAACCTTTCACGGCTTCTTGATTGTACAGAACCCGAAGCTGAATTGCTTCATCGCCGGACGAAATTGATGCCCGATTTATCACATAAGGCCAATACAAAGTCAGGAACAAACCAATAACCGCAGCGCCCGTGATCAATATCCCGGCCAACCGGCAACGGTTGGCCGGGATATTGATGGCATTTCGAAGATGCCGCGCCATCAATACGATCGGCGCTCGAAGCAAAAACAGCCCGAACCAAAGTCCGATCAGCGTACGCGAAAACGTCAGAAAAAACCCAAACAACGTTATGCCGTACGCTCCCAGCAGCGCAACTTCTTTCCAACGCGGGAACATCCGCGCGTTTTCCATCCGTTCGTACAAATATCGCTGATAGAACGCATACAGCGCGACAAACAAATACGCCGCCAGCACATTCGGATGCGGCGTTGTACCGTAGGCCCGGATAATTTTTTCGCCGTGAACAATAAACGCGGCGATGCCGGTCAGGGCCGGCGAGAGAACGCTTTCCCCCGCAAATTGAAAACCGAGACTCCGCTGGGCCGTAAACTGCCCTATGGCAATCACCGCCTGGAACAAGCCGCCATAGAAAATCACCTCGAACGTCCGTGCCAGGCCGAACCGTTCAACCGCATAATTTTTGACGTACCAGAACAAAGCTGCGCCTTCGGCAAGTTTCAGCCACTGAAACAGTGCGACATTTCGATCAATTGCGTAAAAAACCGAAGCAGCGGCAACGGCTAGCACGCCAACCAGCAGCCAATCCGCAAGTTCAAAGACGAATTTCTTGCCGGATTGAAGCCAAAAAATAAGCAGCCCGGCAAACAACACGTCCGTCAGATATACCGAGACCGCCTGCCACTCCACAAATGTTACCGGATCGTAGTTAAAAATATACCGCGTCCCGATCGGTATTGAAAACAGAAATGCGTACCACAGCCATTGTTCGAATTTTTTGATCATCGGGCGATCAGATAATAGCTCACGCCGGCCAGAAACACGGCCATGATGACATAGAGAAGTCCGCGCGGAATATTCAAACTGTATTCGGGAATCCGATCGCCGCGCCGTTTAGCCCGAGCGTAGAGCAGCACGATTACCAGTTGTTCCAAGCCGAGCGCGACGCCGCCCGTAAAACTAATAACATCCACAAATCCTCGAAGTCCCAGCAAAAACAGTGCCAACGGCGGAATAACGGCCAGGAGCCAGGCCGGAAAGCGGCGAACGCCGAAATCAAAGTGAAACATGTCCACCAGCGCCGAACCGAGCATCAAAAAAGATGTAGAAACCGCGAAAATCCCGAAAACTGAAGCCCAAACCACTACCCGCTCACCCAAAAACGGAAACAGGCCGGACACCGCATCCGGCGACGTCACCGGCCCCGCCACGCCAACCACCGTAACAGCGAAGATCGCATAGAGCGCGGCGATAATGCCGACCGCGTACATAATCGCCCGGCGCATATTTCGCTCCTGGCCGGCCAGAATCTGCCGCTGGATCGGCACCGCCATCAGGCCGCCGAACGCGAACAGCAGGACGCCGTACGGCAGGGCCGCGTATTCCCGCGTTTGGCCGAGAAAATTATGAAAATCGATACGCGAAAATCCCGTCACAAAAAACAGACCGATAATCACGAAGAAGAATCCCATCAGAACCAATTCGATCCAGGAGACCAGTTTCAAGCCGCGTAAAACCAGCAACGAAGCAATAACAAAGAAGCAGACGCTGTACATCGTCAGCGAACCGTAAAAAAATTGCGAAAAAATCGAGTTCAAAAAATCGCCGGCGATGATGATATACGCCAGGAGCGCGGCATAACCCGTTAGCGTCGCCGAGAAAAATATAACCGCTTTGAAAAACGGCCCCAAATACCGGCCAGTATAGCCCATCAACTGATGCTTGTCGTGGGTGCGGAGAATAACTTCGCCGTACATAAGGTTGACGAGCAGCGTCGCCAGCGCGATCGGCACCAAAAAAGCCGCTCCGATCCAGAAGCCGGCTTTCGCGAACGCAAACGGCATGCCGAAGATTCCCACGCCGACGGTGCCGCCGACCAGCGCCGCTACGGCAGCCCAGAATTTTCGATTCTTCCCGAGAAACGTCACGCTTCCAGTATACCGTATTCCGGCTTTCGAGAAAAACAAACAGCCTCACGGTTGAGGCTGTACAAGGCGGTCAGCAACCGGCGCTTTCAGGTGTGATTCGCACTGGTCGCGGATGCTTTCATAAAGTTTCTGCTCGGTGCTTCGGATTTCCTGCTGCAGATTAGCGATATATCTTCGTTTGAGCTCAAAATCCTTCCAAAGCTGATCGACAAACATCAGCTGGACATACAGTTTCCGAATTAGCAGAGCGGCGGCATCTCCGTCAGCGATCTCCTCCACCCGATAACTCCGCAAACTGCAGGCGGCGTGCCGAACGCAGAATCCGACATCGCCGAACAGGCTCAAAAGAATATGCGTCGCGACGCTCGTTTCGACTTCTTTGTAATCGGCAAGCTGCTGCTGGCCGAAATCTACGATCAATTCGTCCTCAACGGCATTCACGATGATCTGAAACCGGGAGTGAGTCAGCGCCGCTGAAACTGCCGACATATCTAATGGCTGATAGATAGTATCATTCGGAAAATTGAGCGAAACCGGAATGCCGAAACGATCAAAATGGCGCTCCATCTTCAGAAAGAAACCCCGGAATATTTCCCGGTTTTGGGCACGGCGGGTGCGGTGCTCTTCTTCCTGGCGGCGAAGTTCTTTCGTCTTTTGAACATGCCGGAGGCTGAATCGAATCGAAAGCAAGGCGATACATCCGGCGGCAGCAAAGGCCAAACCGATACCAATCTGATAGCCAGACATGCAAAGATCCGGCCCCAGATTAGCAAATCTGGGGCCGGATCACAAGCACGGACCAGCAACTAGCGAAGCGCGACTTTGAGCACCTCGTCAACGTTTTTGACAAATACGAACTTCATATCGCGCTGGATTTCTTTGGGAATATCGTCCATGTCACGCTTGTTGCCATGCGGCAAGACAACAGTTTTGATGCCC
>DASZRH010000044.1:0-7189 GCA_035549275.1 Minisyncoccota bacterium
AAGCGGGCCCGAAGGGCCCGCTTTGTGCGTATTACAAGAGCGCTCGCCCGTCAGCCGTGCACCGACTTCCAAACCTTGACCAAAACGCCCAATTTTGATACTATATTCCCAGTCAATTAACACGCATCCGCGTTCGGCAGAATACCCATGAATAAGGCTTCTCGCCTCTTCTCTGCCGGCCCCGATGCGCCACGACATGACGGAAATCCGTCGGAACTACGAGCTCGCGTTCCATATCAGCCCGAATCTGGATGAGTCCCGCATCGCCCAGATTTCCAACGAGCTCAAAGATCAGATCGGCAAAGCCAAAGGCATGGTCTCGTTCACCAAAGAACCCGAACGCATCCGCCTTTCCTATCCGATCCATGGCCACGCCAACAGCTACTTCGGATACATTCAGTTCAGCACCGAAGAAACCGAAGGCCTCGCCGGCATCGAAGAGTACATTACATTAAACCCCGACATTATACGCTCTCTAGTCGTCCGGCTTCCGTCCGACGCCCAAAAGAGCCAGGCCCTGCTGCGCCAGGCCAAAGCCCGCGAACGTATGGAGAAAAAAGCCAAAGTCGCGCCAGAAAAGGCCCCGGCCGTCTCCAGCGAGAAACTTGATAAGGAGCTTGAAGATATTATCGAGAAGTTATAACCTATCTGTATGAATCTCAATAAAGTATTCCTCATCGGTCGATTGACCCGCGATCCCGAAACCCGCAGCACCCCGAGCGGCCAGACGGTTACCACGCTCGGCCTGGCCACTAACCGCGTCTGGAGCGACGCCTCCGGCCGCAAGGAAGCCACCGAATTCCATACGGTTGTCGCCTGGGGACGCCTCGGCGAGATCGCCAGCAACTATCTCAAGAAAGGCGGGCTTGTCCTGATCGAAGGCCGCCTCCAGACCCGCTCCTGGACGGGCAAGGATAACGTCAAGCGCTACAGCACCGAGATCGTGGCTGAAAACCTCCAGCTCGGTCCCCGCTCTGCCGGCGGCGGTTCCTACGAATCGTCCAGCCCAGCCCGGCGCTCGTCCGCTCCGGCCGCGGCTCCAATAGACAACGACATCCCCATCATTGACGAAAACGAACCCCTCAACGCCGGCATCGAGGAAGATGAAATGAAAATTAAAGAATCAGATTTACCATTCTAACCTATGAACTGCAATCTCTGCCAAAACAACATCGAACACGTGGACTACAAAAACACGCGCGAACTGCGCAAGTTTGTAACATCCCAATTCAAGATCGGCACATCTCGCCGCAACGGCCTCTGCGCCAAGCACCAGCGCATGGTTGCCAACGCCGTCAAACTGGCCCGCTTCATGGCCCTGATGCCCTACACCCGCAACCAGACGGTTCGGTAACATTCTTGATTGAAAAGAAAACACTCCCCCATCTCGGCGGCATAGCCGCCGAGATGGGGGAGTTGTCGCATCAGGCCGGTATTGAGCCGGCCATGGCGCGCTCTTGCGCCGCAATCTCATCCCGCAACCGGGCCTTGAGGGTTGTGACGTGTTCGCGGATCTCGGCCACGTCGATGGTCTCGGGCCACTGGCGCCGGTCAATGGACGCTTCGTAGCCTTCCAGCGCCGCCAGCCGCGATCGGGGCGAGGACTTGAGGAATCCCTCGACCTGATGGTAGCCGATGTAGTCCAGAAACCGTTTTTCGTCTTCAGTCTTCCAGGCCGTGCCGTTTCCGATCATAAGGTACGCCTCCTGCCAGGAGACAGTGTAGACCCGAAGCCCGGACCGCGTCAAGAGGGGCTAGCGCTTGAACTCTTTGGGTTTGGCTTCTTCGGTAATCGGTGCCAATTCTTCAGCAGCCGCAGCGTCTTTGATTTTCTTTACCAATTCCTTTTCAATTTTCGGATTTTCTTTGAGGTAATTGCGAGCACCGTCAATGCCCTGGCCGATTTTTTCGCCGTTATAACTGAACCAGGAGCCGGACTTGGCTAGAATATTGTAGCGCACACCGGCATTGATGATATCCGCCTGCCGCGAGATGCCTTCGTTGTACAGAATATCGAACTCACAAGTTCGGAACGGCGGCGCGACTTTATTCTTTACGACTTTGATTTTGACGCGATTGCCGACGATTTTTTCGCCGGCCTGGATTTGGGCCGATTTGCGGATTTCAATGCGAACTGAAGAATAGAATTTCAAGGCCATACCGCCCGGCGTCGTTTCGGGATTACCGAACATGATGCCGATTTTCATGCGGAGCTGGTTGATAAAAATAACCGTCGTCTTGGACTTGGCGACGCTGGCCGTGAGCTTACGCAAAGCATGAGACATGAGCCGGGCTTGGACGCCAACGTGCTGCTGATCCATTTCCCCTTCGATTTCAGCGCGAGGCGTTAATGCGGCTACCGAGTCTACGACAATCACGTCAATTCCGCCCGACTTTACGAGCGATTCAACGATATCCAGGGCCTGTTCGCCGGTGTCGGGCTGGGAGATGAGCAACTGGTCGATTTTAACACCGATCTTCTTGGCATATTCGGGATCGAGCGCGTGTTCGGCATCCACGTATGCCGCCACCCCGCCGGCTTTTTGGGCTTCGCTGACAATGTGCAGACACAGCGTGGTCTTGCCCGATGATTCGGGGCCATAGATTTCGATAATGCGGCCGCGGGGTACGCCGCCGACGCCAAGGGCAACATCGAGTGAAATGGAACCCGTTGAGATGACATCTACATCTACTTTGCTCACCTGGCCCAGGCGCATGATCGAACCGTCCCCATACTTGTCCTGGAGTTCTTTGACCATCAATTCAACCTGTTTGTTGCGGGCATCCGATACCTTAGCTGCCTTTGCATCCATTTCCTGCTCTGTCTTGCTTGACGATTTCTCGGATTGTTTTTTGGCAATCATGGGAAAAGATTAATTTTTGCTGCTTACATTGTACAAAACGCTTCCGTAAACGCAAGATGACAAACGGCCGGCTTTCAGCCGGCCGTTTCGGGCTTGTCGTAGTGAGATTTCAGCTGTTCGCGCCAGCCGGTTTCAGACTCTTTGAATTGAGTACAGTAGCGGCAGGTGCAGTCGGGGTTTTCCCGGACATGACGGGCGATTTTAATCAGCTCTTGAATATCGGGGCGGATACTTTTGGCTTTCGCGCGATTTGAACGGGACATGGAACTGGCCCCAGTATACCAAAGAAGGCCAGCAAGTACAGCTAGAGATCAGTGCGTTCAGCTTCGGGCGTGTCGGCGGAGACAATCGTGGCATCAACTTCGGGAATGGCGGGGCCGTCCATGGTACCGTCAGGCCGGACATACACGTCACGGGGCTTTGCGCCGTTGGCCGGCCCAACGACACCGTTTTGCTCAAGCAGATCCAGCAGCCGCGCGGCGCGCGTGTAGCCCAGGCCCAAGCGCCGCTGCAAATACGAGGTAGACGCCTTTTGGGTTTGAACAACGATTTCTTTGGCCTGGCCGTACATTTCATCCCCGCCGTCATCATCGCCGCCGGCGCCGCCGGATCCGGCCGCGGGAGCGTTAAAGTCCACCTGCAATGACGGGCCATCCGCCGGGACTTCCATTTCCGCGCCCTGCTCGCGGATGAATTTAACCACATCATGGACTTCGTCTTCGGTAACCAAAGCACCCTGAATACGGCGCGGTTTGGCCGTATCACCCGAGAGGAACAGCATATCGCCCTTGCCCAGGAGTTTCTCGGCGCCGGCCATATCCAAGATGGTTCGCGAATCGATTTGGGACGCCACCTGCAACGCCACGCGCGAGGTAATATTGGCTTTGATCAAACCCGTGATAACCTCGACGGACGGACGCTGGGTGGACAAAATGAGGTGGATACCGACGGCGCGCGACATCTGGGCCAAGCGGACAATCGCCGCTTCCACGTCCCGCCCGTACGAAGACATCAAATCGGCCAATTCATCAATGACAATGACGATAAATGGCATAATGGGATCGCCCTTGTCCGTCATCTTGGCATTGTATGAGAAGACATCCTTGGAGCCGATCTTGGAAAGCTGATCGTAGCGGCGATCCATTTCGTTCACCGCCCATTTCAAGGCTCCGACGACTTTTTTGTTGTCGGTGATAACCGGCGTGATCAAGTGGGGAATTTCGTTGTACAGGGACAATTCGACGCGCTTGGGATCAACCAAAATTAATTTCAGCACATCAGGCGAGTGTTTGTAGAGCAAGGATAGTAAAATGGCGTTGATAGCGACGGATTTGCCGGTACCCGTGGCACCGGCAACCAGCATGTGCGGCATTTTCTCGAGGCCAGCAAAGATTGGGGCACCGGAAACGTCGCGGCCTAGCGCCAGCGGCAGGAAATATTTGGACTTTTTGTAGTCGTCCGATTCAAACATGTCTCGCAAGCCGATAATCGCGAACTTCTGATTCGGGACTTCGATGCCGACCAAAGATTTTCCCGGAATCGGAGCTTCAATGCGGATCGGGTGGGCGGCCAATGCCAGCGAGAGATCGGAATTCAGCGCGCCAATACGAGACAATTTGACGCCGACCGCCGGCCGGAGCGTATATTGCGTCACTGTCGGGCCAATGGACACTTCTCCCATTTCCACGTCAATGCCGAAATTGGAGAGTGTGCGTTTGATAATCGTGGCACTGGCGTTAATATCACCGGTTACTGCTTCTTCCTGGTCTTCATGCAGCAAGTCCAGCGGCGGCAGTGTCCATTTGCCGTGTTTGAGGTTTTTGATAACGAATTCCTTGTCGCTCATGGGTTCTGCCTTGGCCGGCTTTACCGCAGCCGGTACCGGTTTGATCTCTGGTTTCTTGAGGGCATCAATGATTTCGTTGCCTTTCTTGACGATGACGTTGTCGGTCATGGCCGGCTTTTCTTCATCTTTCTTAGTCGTGAAGAGCGAAAGAATGGAAATATCCAGTACCATCAGTACAGCGATAATGCCGAGGGCAAACAGAACAATCGCTGAAGCCGTAAAGCCGATGGAGGCAAAAAGCGGATAGCCGAGCACGACTCCCAGGTACCCGCCGTGAGCGATTCGAAGATCAGTTTCTCCGTTTCCGAGAATAAACAAAATGCCGAGAAAAGTGAGAATAAACAAAACTGTCCCAAAGACCGCGCTGACAGCGACCTTGCGCGAAATTGATTTAAAAAACGAAGTCCCAAGCATGACTAAAGCCACAGGGATGATAAAAAATCCCCAGCCGAATAAAGACCGGCTGGCCAGATTGAATATTTCGCCGGCTTGGCCGGCTTTGCCGATAAAGCTCAAAGTGCTAACCAGGGCGATACTAAAACTCAAAACCCCCCAGATGCTGTTCCGGGTTTCCTGGCTGACGCCAAGGATGTGCTCTTTCTCCGATTTCGGCGGGCGGCCGCGCCGTTTTGGCTTTATTTCGTCGTCTTTTTCGTCTTCAAGCTCTCCTTTTGGCTTTCTTCCCATGGAGTAATTATCCTAAAAAACCCTTCCACAATCAAGTTTTTGAAAAATGAAAAAGGGCGCACCGAAGGTGCGCCCTGTGTAGAACCTGTCCCCTGACGTCCCTTCCTAGTGAGCGATCAGCCGTGGCGGGCGGCTGAACGCTTGGCCAAGCTGGCGGGCCCGTTCTCGGGCCAGTGCCTCTTGGCGTTCAATCTCGCGGACCTGGGCGCTGATGCGCTGGGAGGCGAGATTGAACCGGAGCGCCGGCTCGTCAACGACGTACGGCCTCCAGTCGCGGATTCCTTGCAGGGATTTCCATGCCATCGGTATCAGCCCTTTCTCGCCGCTTCGCGGTGTTCACAGTACTTCCTCCACTCTTCCTTGGCCACCTCGTAGGTGACCCACCAGACCAGCAACGTTGTCCCCATACTCCTCCTTGTTAAGCAACTGATTGTAGCTACATTATATCACTTTATTTATTATTTGTCAATATATACGCTCGTACAACTTCCTCCCTAAAAACCGCCCAAATGGGCGGTTTTTAGGGAAGTTGCAATATTCAGCTTAGACCTGTTCGTGGAAACCAGTACCGGCCGGAATGAGGCGGCCGATAATAACATTTTCCTTGAGACCGCGGAGATGGTCTTCTTTGCCAACCACAGCGCTATCGATGAGCACCTTGGCCGTTTCCTGGAACGAGGCGGATGAGAGGAAGCTGTCGGTTGAGAGCGCGACTTTGGAAATACCCAAGAGCAACTGTTCGTAGGTCGCTTCCCGCTTTTTCTCGCCGCGAACACGCTCGTTCTCGGCTAACACCGTGCGCTTCTCAATCATGGATTCGGTAAGCAAGTCAGTATCGCCGGCATCAATGACTTTGACGCGGGAAAACATCTGGCGCGTAATCAGCTCAACGTGCTTATCATTAATGCTGTCACCAGTCGGAGAATAGATACTTTGGACTTCGCGGATAATATAGCGAGCCACTAAGTCCATATCCCCTGTCGTAGCGAATAATTCGCGCAAATCAACACTGCCTTCAGAGAGCTGTTGGCCCATTGAAACAAGATCACCGACGCCGACAGTCAGAGAAATATTCGGCATGACCGCATATTCCCGCTTCTCGCCGGTTTCAGCCACTTCGACGGCTAGGGTGCGCTGCTTGGCGCGTTCTTCAACGGCGATAACCTTGCCGTCTACGTCCGAAACAAGCGCCTTAAACTGCGGCGGCCGGGCTTCGACGATTTCTTCGATGCGCGGTAACCCCATGGTAATGTCGGCGCCCGAACCGGCAACGCCTCCGGTATGGAAGGTACGCATGGTCAGCTGGGTGCCCGGTTCACCAATCGCCTGGGCAGTAACGATACCGACGGCTTCGCCGATGTTTACGAGTTCATTCTTGGAAAGGTCGTACCCGTAGCAGGCGCGGCAGACTCCAGTACCCGCTTTGCATTTAATAACGGAGCGAATGCGGATGGACGGCAGTTTGATTTCGTCGATTTTGGCAGCCATTTCTTTGTCGATCAGCGTGCCTTTCTTGGCAACAACAGTACCCTCGGCATCCACGACTTCCTCGAGAATGACGCGGCCTTTGATACGCTTGCCCAAAGATTCACCACTGAACTTGGAATCTTCGGCGTACAACACGTAACCCTCTTTGTCTTTGCAATCCTCTTCGGTTACGACAATGTCTTGAGACACGTCGACAAGGCGGCGCGTTAAGTATCCGGCGTTCGCCGTCTTCAAAGCGGTGTCTACGAGTCCTTTGCGGGCGCCGTGAGTGGAAATGAAGTACTCCAAGGGCTGCATGCCTTCT
>DASZRH010000045.1:0-11427 GCA_035549275.1 Minisyncoccota bacterium
GATCTGTATGATGAAGAATTGAAGCTCCGCCGCGCCCTGGACTACCCGCCGTATTCCCGAATCGTTCGACTGACATTCAGCCATCATCAGGCCTCGCGTGCGGCCCGGGAGGGCCGCACGCTCGTCGAGAAACTCAAAATGACCCTTGTTCATTTGGGCTATCAGAAATTCGTTGAAATTGCTGACACCTCGCCTTTATTCGTCCGGAAAGATCAGGCCCGATATACCTATACCATTATCCTTAAAATCAAACCCGAAATCCCGTCGCTGCGGAATTTTTTGCGTTTCGTTCCGGCTGGCTGGCTAATTGACGCTGATCCGCGCGAAGTCGTGTAGCGACTGTTCTTTTTTGCCGAAATCTGGTTTAATACAGCCAATGGAAATTACGAAATTGCCGGAAAAGATTCTAGCCCGGAAAACCAAAGAAATTCCCGCAGAAGAAATTAAATCGGGCGCCTATACCGAGCTTATTGCGGATATGAAAAAGGCCATGAAAGACCACGACGGCGTGGGCCTCGCGGCCAATCAGATTGGCCGCGATATCAGTATCTTTGTCATTGATAAGAAAACCGCCGAATCATATGGCGTGCCGGACGCGTATTTCAATCCCGAAATCACCGATTACTCCAAAGACCTCGATCTCTTGGAAGAAGGCTGCCTTTCAATTCCGGGTTTCTACACCGAGATTCCCCGTTCCAAAAAAATCATGTTCAAAGCCCTGGATGAACACGGCGAGAAACTCAAAATCAAAGCTCGCGGCTTCCTGGCCCGGGTGTTCCAGCATGAGACCGACCACCTCAACGGCAAAACCATCAAAGATCGAGCCCTATGAAGATCGTGTTTTTCGGCACCTCTGCATTTGCGGCGCCGGCCCTCAAAAAACTTTCGGAAGCGAGGTATGACATCCAGGGTATCATTACCCAGCCTGATCAACCCGCTGGCCGCAAAAAAATCTTAACGCCGCCGCCGGTAAAAGAAGCAGCGCTGCGAGCCGGTTTCAGGATATTTCAGCCTGCCACTCTTAAAGATGACGTGTTCTTTGAGCAATTTAAATCCCTCGAACCCGAGTTGGCGGTTGTCGCCGCCTACGGAAAGATAATCCCCCAGCGGTATTTGGAGGTGCCTGTCCACGGTTTCCTCAATATCCATCCCTCGCTTCTACCCCGCTATCGCGGCCCGTCGCCGATTCAAACAGCATTGTTGAACGGCGACACTGAAACCGGCATTACGATCATGGAGGTAGATGCCCAAATGGATCATGGCCCGATTATCGCCCAAGAAACTGTGGCCATCGGCTCCGCAGAGACATATCCTGACCTACACGATCGGCTGGCTGATCACGGCGCCGAGCTGCTCGGCGCCGTGATTCCCGATTATGTCACCGGCGCGATGACACCAGTGCTCCAAGACGATTCACAGGCGACCTTCTGCCGAATGCTGACCCGCGAGGATGGTAAGATTGACTGGTCTACGCCCACCGAAAAAATATATAATCAAATTCGCGCCTTGAATCCTGAACCCGGCACCTGGACCACCTGGAACGGCCAGGTGCTCAATATCAAAAAAGCGTCACTCCAAAACGGCCAGCTGCACATTGAAATTGTGCAGCTGGCCGGCAAAAAGGAAACGGCCCTGAAGGAATTCCTTCAGGGTCGTCCGGACTTCAAATTGTCTGATCTCGGCCGTTAATTTATGATCGGCGCGAGGGTTTTGTAGTAATCGAGCTCGGTCTGATTGATCGGCGCAACTTGTTCAGCTCGAAGGCCAAGTCGGGCCACGGCCATCGGCGTCAAATATCGCTTGCCGGCAGAGGTAATCTGAAAGACATCGCGGTTCAACGGGTTCTCCAAGAAGACATACTGGTTAGTCGGATAGTAATTGAACTCTTTCTGACTAACGACGATAACGTCTTCGGTACGATCGCCGTATGAATCAAAGATGTTTTGATTCGGAATCAATCGAGTCATACCGCCTTCAGTCAGATAATACGTGTGCTTGGAATCGCCGACCATTTGGATGAGCGAGGCGCGCGGATAGCGATCAAGCTGGGCCTGGGAGATCGGCTCAACCATATCCAACGTGTAGCCGTAATCGTAGAACACGGCCAACGTCGGAATCCAGTGCTTATGGCCGTTCACCAACGCATAGATTTCTTGGGTACCCGGCACCTGGACCAAGCTGATGGCATTGCCGGCGGCATCTTTTACGTTTGAGGTCGCTACGCTCGTAGTAGTGCTCGAAGACGAACCAAAAATATCATACGAGAGCGTAATCGGCTTGGGCTGGTAGGAACTCGGCGTGTAGGTCGGAGCAGTAGAAGAACCGCATGACATACCAACGCGAATCAAGGCATCGCACACCATGCCGTTCGGATCGCTGATACTGGCCGCAAACGTAGGCGCCAGAGGAGCCGCGACCAAGGTGAGCGCGGTAATAGCTGAAAAAGCGTATTTGTAGATAGTCAAATTTTTCATGTTTATATATTATCATATTTTATTTAAAAAGTCAATAGTGCCGTAAAACCTTGGTTTTTGGGACTTTTGGCTCCAGATGTGGTACACTGGAGCCATGAGCGAACAGGAGCCAATTCTATCGGTTAATCAGCTATCGGTCGCGTTTGAGGCCCATCAGGTGCTCAAAGACGTCTCTTTCGAGGTCCAGCCGGGCGATGTTTTGGCCATCGTCGGCCCCAACGGGGCCGGCAAATCGGTCTTGTTCCGGTCTCTGCTCAATTTGATTCCGTTTGCAGGCGTTATTTCCTGGGCGCCCGATGCGCGCGTCAGCTATATCCCCCAACGCTTCTCGATTGACCAAGATTTCCCGCTAACTGTCCGGGAATTTTTCCACTTCAAATCCAAGAACAAACAAGACATTCTGGCCGCCCTTCACTCCGTCGGTATTACCAATGAGCACCACATTCAGCATCATATTCTCAACCAGCGCGTCGGCTGGCTGTCGGGCGGCCAACTCCAGCGCATCCTAATTGCCTGGTCTATCATTGATAAGCCCGACGTTATTCTGCTGGATGAACCCACTGCCGGCATCGACGTCGGCGGCGAAGAAACAATCTACAATCTGATCAAAAAACTCCATGACGAGCGCAAGCTGACGATTATCATGATCTCGCACGATTTGGATATCGTGTATCGCTATGCGACCAACGTACTCTGTTTGAACAAAGAAATGGTCTGCTACGGCGTACCGGTCGAAGCGCTGGACGCCGAAGCCCTCAAAAAAATGTACGGCGAAGCATCCGTGTATTCGCACCCCCACAAACACCACCATTCCGAGCCATGATTCATCCTTCTCTCCTGCAACTCGTGATCGGCGGCTTCATTGGCGTAGGCGCCGGCTATGTCGGCGCGTTCATGATTCTGCGGCGCATGGCGCTGGTCGGCGACGCGTTGTCTCACGTCGCCTTGCCCGGCTTGGCGCTCGCTTTGCTTTTGAATTTCAATCCATTCTATGGCGCCTTTGCCACTTTATTTATCGCCGTCATCGGAGTCTGGGCCTTGGAACGCAAAACTTCTCTGTCTTCTGAAACCCTCGTCGGCATCTTTTTCACAACTGCCCTGGCGCTGGGCATCCTGTTGACACCCGAACCCGAACTTCTGGAAGCCCTCTTCGGCGATATTTCCAAAGTCACACTCTCGGATGCGTATATCACCTTGCCGGTAGTGCTTGGCATGATCGCGATCGTGGCTGCCATTTCCAAAACCCTGGTACTGGGAACGATTTCCAAAGAACTCACCCAATCCATGGGGCTGAAGGTCAATCGCGTCAATTTCCTGTTCTTGCTGCTCGTAGCCCTGATCGTTGCCTTGGGTATCAAAGTTACTGGCACGCTCTTGATGGGCGCGTTAGTGATCATTCCGGCCACGGCGGCGCGGAATATTTCCATTACTTTCTCACGTTATGCCGCCGCCGCGGCTGTCTTCGGCGGCCTGACCAGCATCGGCGGCATTTGGATCGCCCAGCAGTATGCCTTAAACCCCGGCCCGATGGTGGTTTTGGCTGGCGGAATTATCTTCTTGATCTCTCTCTTTTTCAAAAAATAGCCCTCAAATCCCTGTTGCAAAAAACCTGAAAATATAGTACCATAGCGGAAGCTATGTCACTCGGAGTCAATGAATTAAAACCCAAAACGTATTTCCTGTACGAAGATCAGCCCTATGTCGTCATTGAGACGCATCATTTAAAGATGCAGCAGCGACGTCCGACGGTGCAGGTTCGCATGCGCAACCTTATCAACGGCAAGATTTTGGAGCGCAACTTTGCTCAATCCGACGTCTTTGACGAAGCCGATGTCCAGCGCCGCAACGTTAAATATCTCTACGCCCATCGCGACCAATACTGGTTTTCGTACGACAACGACCCTTCCAAACGCTTCCAGCTCGGAGCCGATGTCTTGGGCGATAGTACTCGCTTCCTGAAAGCCAATACCGTTCTTGAGGCCATTGAATTTGAGGGCAATATCATCACCGTTGATCTCCCGATCAAGATGGAATTCAAAGTAACCGAAGCCCCGCCGGCAATCCGCGGTAATACCGCTCAAGGCGGCACCAAGCAAATCACCATCGAGACCGGCGCCACCATTAACGCCCCCCTCTTTATCGAAGAAGGCGATATCATTCAGATCAATACACAAACCGGCGACTACGTCGAACGCATCGAAAAAAGCAAATAGCTTGCCTCTCTGCCAAAAAAGTATATTATACAGGCAGGACCTTGTATGACGCTCATCAATTGGCACCGAGCCGACCCCGACTTTCAGCGTCTCAAGCACTACGAACGCAAACTCCGAGAACAAGAAGAATTTGAGATCATCTCTGCCGAGATCGAGGAGATCTTGATCCACGTCAATCACTGCGCTCTGAAATTACGGAGAGAAACTGCTTCGGCGATCGTCATGGAAGATCGGCTAACGACCATCCGCAATGTCTTGGAACTCCTGGACAAACGCGGCATCAGAGTGAGAACCCTCAAAAGTGCCATGAGCTGATATCGGCCCGCGGAGCGGGCCGATATTTATTTTCTGTTTAACTAAAATCGCGCTGAAATCCCAACAATACCAGGGGCGCCAGCAGCCACAGAAAAAGAGCTTTCTGAGTTGCCACGAATGGGATTATTGATTCAGGCACATAGCTCTGAAACGCGGGCGCAAGATTCAGGATCATCGCCGAAAAGAGGCCAAGTTGGAGAAGGCCGATCAGAACTACCGAGAAAAACGCGGCATCACCGAGACCCAGCCGGCCGCGGAGAACAGAGCGATTCAGTAATATGAAGCTGACAATAAAAGAGAGCAGCAGAATGCCGACGCGAAGCGTCGGCAGTTCTTTGTTCAGCAGCGTCTGGAGCCAGCCAAAAAACGGGAATACGGCTTGCAAGGCAAACGCGATATAAATAGATAGAAGCGAGACCAGGGCCCGCGTCCGGCCGATACTCAACACAAATAATAACACGCAGACGACAATCAAAACGCCGAATATTGTCCCGGACGTAAAAGAAATCTGCGATAGGAGAGAGCCGAAAGAAAATTCTTGAGCCCGAGCGGATGCGTTTTGGCCCGTTTCGGCGGCTGTATGGAAAAAATTCAAATATGATCCGAAATCCGGCATTACCGCCAGTATAGCACAATCTTCTGGGTTATTTGACTTTGATGTTTACGACGAGATCTCCGGGTTCGACGCCCCCTTTGCCGGCATTCCCGCCGCGCGGGACAAGGATATTGTATGTATGCGGTAAGTCGGCCGGAATCCGGATTTCAAGCTGACGCTTAGACTTGGCGCGGCCAGTGCCTTTGCAGGCATGGCATTCCTTCTCGGGTTTCTTGCCCTTGCCGCCGCAGGCCGGACAGACCGAGAGCTGGGAGAACATGCCAAATGCGGTGCGGGAGGTGTGACGAATCTGACCGGCACCCTTGCATGTATCGCAGATAATGATACGGTGGCCTTTTTCGACGCCTTGGCCCTGGCACTCGGCACATGTATCCTGGATTTCATATTCAAAGGTACGCGTGGTGCCGAGATCTTTTTTGGTGATAGTCATCTCAATATACAAATCCTCGCCTTTTTGGGGCTGATCGTAGCCCGGCTGGCGGAAACCGCCGAACATTTCCCCGAACATCTCAAAAATATCTTCGGCGTTGCCCCGGCGCCCGCCGCCGAACATACTCCATAAATCCTCCTGATTAAAATTGTATCCGCCCTGGCCCGCACCGCCCATGCCGCCGTCGTTATAGGCGAAACCGAAATTATCGTATTGAGAACGCTTTTTTGGGTCTGACAAAACCTGGTAGGCCTCATTGACCTCCTTGAATTTGGCCTCGTCGCCGTGCTTTTTGTCGGGATGATGCTCGTGGGCCAGTTTGCGGTAGGCCTTTTTGATTTCATCTTGGCTGGCCGTTCGCGGTACGCCGAGAATATTGTAGTAATCCTTGTTGGGCATCAATTAAATTTACCACACTTGACACTAAATTTCAATATGATATAATGCGATCATCATTGAGTTCTTTAAAGTTCGGGGAAGTCGTAGAAGTCCGGCAAGCGCTGGATATCCAGCTGAAGGCGATCGCGCCGGTCAGGTGCGCGGGAACAGTCGTTTCCGGCTGGACGCTTCCCCGTCTCCCGTTGCAGCCGTGCGTCGAGCGTTCCTCCTCACCGCTCTGCACAGCGCAGCAAGGCCTCTCGTTTCTGTACCCCATGCACAGGAACGATCGAGGCCTTTTTTATTTTCAAACAATGAGCGTTTCGGCTTTGATATCCCGCTCGCCGATTTTAACGACACCGGCTTTTTTCAGTATCCAGAACCAGATCATGCCGACCAGCACGGCCATGGCCGATACCGGCCAGGAAAGCCCCCACAGGATCAAGAAGAGCGCAAAGGCCAAGATTGGCGGCGCATATCGGAAATACGGTTTTAGAAAATTGTTTACGTCCGTATACGTCTGATTGACGATCTGGCTGACTTCTTCCTGATAGCCGGCCGCTTCGCTGGGGCCGACTTTGTTGGCGATCGCCTTGTTAACCAGGTCTTCAAAGAAGACAGCGGTCTGCGACGGCAAACGGCCCGATTCCTTGATTTGATCGGCCAGTGAACTTTGATACGCCGCAAATGAGATCAAGACGAATAATCCCAGCACGATCGGTAGCATTCCCCGCCAAAGAAACGCTGAAATGTTTACTTTTAACCGTTCGGTTACCTCCCGTCCCACCCGATTGGACGCCTCGTAGCAAAATACGAGAAATATCCCCGCGCCAGTTAAGTTTAGCCAACTAGGACCGAATTGAAGAATGAACAGACCGCCGACAATCGCCGAAACGGTAAGAACCCACAACCAAGACATCTGACGGAAGAGAATAAAGCCAACCCCAATCATACTCGTGAGCACCAGGAACGCGCCGAAGGATGGAATCTGCACCGAAACGCCCGTAATGCTGTTGAAATGAATCTGGCTGGAGCCGCCCCACATCAAAAGCGCCGAGATCAGCACAATGACATGCCAAAGTGCAATTTTAATCGTCCTAGGTTCCATTTAGGAGAAGAGTTGAAGTGAAGACCGAGGACAGGCCCTTGAGGGACCGTTCGGAGGCGGGTAGCCGAGAGGGAGTGCAAAAGCCAGTAGGCTTTTGACGCGATCCCGAAAGGGCCCCTGTCCTCGGTTTGATTACTTAGGCTGTTCGTCAGTCTTGGGCTGTTGTTCGTTCGTGGGCGGCGGGGTTTGCTGTTTATAGAGCTCGCCACCGACTCGCTGGGCGGACGTAGATAAGTCTTCCGTGGCGCGTTTAATCTCGTCCGTGTTTTCAGCTTTTATCGCGGCGCGTACTTTCTCTATTTTATCATTCAACTCTTTTTTGTCATCCTCTTTGATCTTGGCTTCGTTGTCCTTGATCATCTTTTCGGTCGTGTATGCCAGCGTTTCAGCCATATTCTTGGCTTCGGCCGCTTCTTTCTTCTTAGCGTCTTCAGCCGCAAATTTCTCGGCATCGGCCGCCATGCGCTTCTTTTCTTCATCTGACAAGCCCGATGAACCTTCGATGCGGATAGATTGTTCTTTGCTCGTCGCCTTGTCCTTAGCTTTGACATTCAAGATGCCATTGGCATCGATATCGAAGGAAACTTCGATCTGCGGGACGCCGCGGGGAGCGGGCGGAATCCCGTCCAAAATGAATCGCCCGAGCGTTTTGTTGTCCGTAGCCATAGCACGTTCGCCTTGCAGAACATGGATTTCCACCGAGGGCTGATTATCAGCCGCGGTTGAGAAAATCTGCGACTTGGAAACCGGAACCGTCGTATTCTTTTCAATCATCTTGGTCGAGACGCCGCCCATGGTTTCGATACCTAATGACAACGGTGTTACGTCCAGCAGCAACACATCGCGGATATCGCCCTGCATGATGCCGCCTTGCACGGCTGCGCCGAGCGCGACGACTTCGTCAGGGTTAATGTCTTTGTGCGGCTCTTTGCCGAAGAGTTTCTTTACTTCCTCAACGATGAGCGGCATGCGAGTCTGGCCGCCGACCATGACAACTTCGTGGATGTCGGATAATTTCAAGCCTGCTTCTTCGACGGTTTTCTTGGTCAGTTGGATTGATTTTTCGATCAGGTCGCGAGTTAATTCTTCAAGCTTAGCCCGGCTGAATGACATTGTGAAATGCTTCGGGCCGGACGCATCAGCGGTGAGGAACGGAATGTTGACTTCAGTCTGGAGCGTGCTCGACAATTCGTGTTTTGTTTTCTCGGCCGCATCCTTCAGACGCTGAACAACAAGCTGGTCTTTCGAGACGTCCATGCCGCTTTCTTTTTTGAACTCCGAAATAAAGTATTGGATGATGCGCTGGTCAATGTCGTCGCCGCCCAAGTGAGTATCCCCGCCCGTGCTGCGGACTTCGATGGTGTCTTCGGATACTTCGAGCACCGACACGTCGAACGTGCCGCCGCCGAAGTCGTAGACGACGATTTTTTCGTCTTTCTTCTTGTTGAAGCCATAGGCGAGCGCGGCCGCGGTCGGCTCGTTGATGACGCGCTTGACTGTCAAGCCTGCGATTTCACCGGCGTCTTTAGTTGCTTTGCGCTGGGCATCATCGAAGTACGCCGGAACCGTGATGATAGCTTCGGTAATCTTTTCGCCCAGCTTGTCTTCGGCGTCGGCTTTTAATTTCTGGAGTACCATTGCCGAGATTTCCGCCGGCTTATACCATTTGTCACCCATCTTGATTTCGACGTCCCCTTGCGAACCCTCGCGAATTTCATAGGGCAACAGCTCCTTGTCATGTTTGACTTCGGGGTCGCTGAACCGGCGGCCGATCAGCCGCTTGGCCGAAAAAATCGTGTTCTGGGGGTTGGTAACTGCCTGGCGCTTGGCTGTCACGCCGACATAGCGCTCCCCATTCTTTCCGATCGCAACCACTGACGGCGTGGTACGGATGCCTTCTTTGTTTTCCAAAATCCTCGGCTGGCCGATCTCGACGACCGCCATTGCCGAATTTGTCGTTCCCAAATCAATTCCTAATATTTTTGCCATGGTAGTGTAAGTTAATTATTTCGTTATTTTAACGCGGGCGGGGCGGATGACTTTACCGTTCAGCGTGTAGCCCGCTCTGACCTCGACAATCTTTTCGCCGCCTGGTTCGGTTTCGAGCGCTTCGTGGATTTCGGGGTTAAAGGCCGCGCCAGCCACTTCGATGCGTTCGACGCCGTATTTTTTAAACAAATCGGTAAACTTCTTAACGATCTGCTCTAGCCCGACGCCCTTGAGTTCTTTAACTGCCAGTTCCAGATCGTCGAGAATTTCCAGCACTTCCAGAATCACGTCTTCATTGGCATATTTGAGCATTTCGCCCATGCGCCGGGCCTCGTCTTTCTTGTAATTCAGGAAATCGGCCCGTTCGCGTTTCCAATTGTCAAGGTACTCTTGGGCTTTGGAATCCTCGACAATCGGTTCGTTTTTTTCTTCAGTATTTTGGGGTGTTTCGTTCATGGTTATATGGTTTTAACTCGTTTTCTTAATTCATCGGTGGCGCATTTGATCAAAGCGATGTTTTTTTCGTAATCCATCCGCGTCGGGCCGATCAGCGTCAGAGAGCCGATGTACCCCCGCGGGAGCGGATATTTGGCGACAATTACCGTCTCGCCCCGGACCTGGTTAAATGGATTTTCGCGGCCGATAAATACGTTAATATTGCTGGCCAGACGCGCTTGCTGGAGACGCATCGGCGCAAAAAACTCCCGCTCCAGCTGCTGGAACAGCTGATCGAATTCTTCAAAAAAACTGGTCAGCTGGAACATCCGTTTGAATTCGCGGAATTCCGGCATTTCAAAGAGCGATGTCAGGCCGACTTTGAAAAAATCCTCTTCGTGGTCGATGCCGGTGATGACGAGATTGCCAGCCAAACGTGAAATGAGGTCGGCCATGGCCTTATTGATGGCTCGCGGTTCGGTGCCGGCTTCGGTCAGGCCGGCGCGGATCGCTTCGCGCATCCGCGCCGGCGCGGCCAGCTCTTCGCGCGCCAAAATGCGATTTACAAAATAGCGGTACGCTTTGTCGGTGGGAACGCGGCCACCGGACGTATGCAGCTGGGACAAAAAACCCTGCTCTTCGAGATCGTTCATCTCGTTGCGGACGGTAGCCGGGCTGACGTTCAAGCGTGACTTGGAGCAGACCAAAGCCGATGGGACAGGCTTAGCCGTTTTTACGAATTCCCGGATAATGAATTCCAGGAGTGAATCTTGTCGGTGAGATATGGCAATATTCATGGTGAAAATTGTCTACGCTGACAGTATATTCCTGTTAGCACTCTCATGTCAAGAGTGCTAATTATCCACACCCCAATAGCCCCCAAGGCCAAAAAGAAAATCAGCCGGCGCTGCGCGCCGGCTGATAGCCGTTGACTGCGGTCAGGACATCCTCACCAGAGGGCTGTCGAGCATCCGAAGCAATTCCCGGGCAATGAAGATGGTCTCGCCAGCCTCATCCTGTTCTTTGGCGTACTTGAGAGCGATCACATCAAGAATCCGGTGAATGTCTACCCTGCCATCGAAGCCAGGGCCAATATTGTAGAGGCGGCAAAAGCTGACCGCGGATTCAACCATAAACCCCGTATATTCCTTCGGAGAACGAGTGTCCTCGAGCAAAGTGAGCACTTCATTGATCGGCCGTTCCAAAATGCTGCAATTTTTGCAAATGACGTAAAGACGATCCAAATTCCGCTGATAATATGCAATCGGCCTAAAGAGCAAGATTCCGCCAGGGAAGTCTGTATTCATCAGACTGCTGAACCGTTCTTGCATGCCTTCTTTGATCGACATAGGAGCTGTCCTCTTTATACAGCAATTCAAAAAATTGTGCTAGTATGGAAGCAATGATCGGCAAACTCAAGAAATTCTGGCACACGCTAGGTCCGGGCCTCGTCGTCGGCGCAGCCGACG
>DASZRH010000046.1:0-4238 GCA_035549275.1 Minisyncoccota bacterium
TTATCAAACTCAAGACCTTTAGAACCATGAGCAGTCATGACTCGGATCGGCGCCGCCGCGGCGCCGATCGAGATCTTGATTGTTCGGCTTCCCGCTGATAGCCGATATTCCAGCAATGCCTGCAATAACGCAAGCGGATCATCGGGATTCGCAAGCGCAAGCTCTCTTGCAAGCGAAACGATGCCGCGCCATATTTGAGCGGCAACCGGGTCGCGTTGTGCGATATGCGTAAGGCCTGATTCATCCCCTGCCATAATCACGTATGAAATCGCGCCGGAATGGCTTAATTCCTTGCGCAGCGAAGCTGCCGCAGGAATTTCTTTTTCAATGTCAGCCAATAATCCCGCGCGCAACAGTTTAATCAGCCGCACCCTGTCATTAACGGTAAAATCCCAAAGTCCGCCAGCAATGCACTGCGCCAATGATTCTACGTGCGCCGGATTTGCAAGAAAATCAATCAATGAAAAGAAGAGCCTTCCGAATGGGTCTGCAAAAATATCGGTTCCGCGCTCGGCGTATGCCGGTATTCCGTGCTGGTCCAACAGCGACAGGATTCGTTGCAAATCGCTGTTGCGGCGGGTAATAATTGCAGTAGTTTGTTTCGGATGGTTCTGAATAATCGTCTGAAGCTGTTCAATCAGGTATTCATCTGCAGCGATACCGTTTCCCGCCAGGATAACTTCTACCGGCTGAGTATCTTTTTGGGCGGCCTGAAGCTGAATCCGAAGCTCTTGGTACTCATTCGGCGCGTAGTTGTTCTCGATCATGGCAAAACTCGCATCAAGAATATTTTGATGCGAGCGGTAGTTCTTCTTCAGACGGATGATCTCCATTCCCTGCCATTTTTTTTGAAAACTCATAAAATTTTCCACTGACGCGCCTTGAAAGCGATAGATCGCTTGCTTTTCGTCTCCCACCACAAACAAGTTCGGGTTTTCGAAAAATTCCGCAATCAACCGGATAAGCACATTCTGGGCATCATTCGTATCTTGATGCTCGTCAATCAAAACATACTGAAATTTCTCCTGGAGCAGGCGCAGTAACAGCTCGTCCTGCCGAATCTTTGATATTACTTCGACAATCAAGTCGTCATAATCTATTCTGCGCTGTTGGCGTTTGACGGCTTCATAGTGTTCATAGATATCGGCAAACAACATTGTCCGTCCGCATTTTTCAATGCGCTTTAAGCCCTCGGCTTTTACGCTGCCCTTGGTTGGGCCGCGCGTGGATTTCCATACATCATCAGTCTGGACTCGCTTAATTTCATCAGATGCAAATATCCGAATCATTTCCGGCGTCCATGCTTCCGATTTGCAGGTGCTGATCGTTTGGATAATTTTGGGTATGAATAGGTCAGGGTCTCCCGCAGGTCGCAAATTGTAAAATTTCGCATCTTTTAAAATTTCGCGAATAATCGCTTCGGCTTGGATTTCAGTAAGTTGCTCTGCCCGCGCAATGTGGGGAAAATGATCGTCAAACTCTGTGATAACTGACCTCGCAAAACCATGGTACGTGTGCAGGCGGATACGATCAGCCGGTGGGCCAATAACGAGACGCAAGCGACGGCGCATTTCTTTTGCCCCTGCTTCAGTAAATGTCAGCGCTAAAATATTTTCAGGATTTACTTGAGTTTTGCGTAAAATATTGGCAATGCGAAGCGTCAGGATTTGTGTTTTTCCTGTTCCGGGTCCGGCGACCACCATCACCGGGCCCTCCACCGCATCCACGGCCCTCTTTTGTTCCGGGTTCAGCTGATTGTAGTATGTTTCAAAATCCGCCATGTGAGTTAAGTGTACTGATTTTCATTCAATTCCGCCAGAAGTGAAAAGCCGCCCGAAGGGCGGCTTGAGTGGGGTTTTATGGCCTGATCTGGGGAAGCGCAGCCGGGAGCGGCCGGAAACAATGCCGCGAGTCTCGAAGCTTGAGAAGTTTTTCGGCGGATTCAGCGCTCATGCCATGGCAGTGCATGAAATGATCTTTCATCTGTCCGTCCAGAATGGGCCTGCCGCACTGGCTGCACAGTCCGTCGCAGCATGGTATCGCGTGCACAATATCCGGGGGCTCAAAGATATGGATTGGTCGGGTCGTGAGATGATCGTAGGGTCCGCCTCTTCGAATAACTCGGTCATGGCAATCGCAATGACATTCATGGGCACACGTGACATCGCTCATAAAAAAGGTCTGCCATTAGTATATTCCTCACCGTATGAATGTCAAAGTAATTGCCCGGAAAACTTGCCGATTATTAAAATATAACGTATAATATATCTGTTATGCTGATTGATGATATCACAATTCGCGTCGTTGCCGGCACGGGCGGCGACGGTACCGTCTCATTCAACAAGAATATGATGTCGCTTGGCCCTTCCGGTGCGACCGGCGGCCACGGCGGCGATGTTTATGTGGAGGGCATTTCCGACCTGGGCGCTTTGACGCGGCTTCGCCATGCCAAAGTTTTCCGCGCCGCCGACGGCGGCGTCGGCGGCCGCCAATTCAACGACGGCCCAGACGGCGAAGATTTGATTATATCCGTCCCTGTCGGGACGGTCGTCCATAATTTAGAGACCAAAGAGGACGTCGAAGTCACCAAAATCGGCGAGAAAATCCGGATTGCCCGCGGCGGCCGGGGCGGCAAAGGTAATTTTCATTTCCGATCCTCAACGAATACCAGCCCCAAACAGTTTCAGAAAGGTTTGCCAGGCGAAAAATTCAAAATCCGCCTTGAGCTCAAGTTAATCGCCGATGTCGGTCTGATCGGTCTGCCGAATGCCGGCAAGTCCAGTTTATTGAACGAGCTTACGCGCGCCAAGAGCAAAGTCGCCAACTATGCCTTTACAACCCTGGAGCCGAATTTGGGCGTGTATTATTCGCTGATTTTAGCTGATGTGCCAGGAATAATCGAAGGCGCGGCCGAAGGGCGCGGCCTGGGTTTGAAGTTTTTGCGGCACGTCGAGCGCACCAAGACTCTTTTTCATCTGATTTCCGCCGAATCGGAAGATCCGATCCGGGATTACAAAATTATCCGGACGGAATTGGGCCAGTACAATACAGAGCTTCTTGACAAGAAAGAGTATCTGTTCGTCAGCAAATCCGATATGGTTCCACCCGGGGCGCTCAAGAAAATCCTCGCCGCCCTCAAGAAAACGAACCCTTCGGTCATCCCAATTTCAATTCACGATATTGATAGTCTCAAGGAAGTTCAGAAGATATTGAACGAGATTGCAGATCAAAAAACCGCGGCCTAGCCGCGGTTTTTTGATCTCGGATACGAGAAGATAATCACGAGCGCGCCGGCAAGATCAGCAATCACATCGCCGATCGTGTCCAGCATATCTCCGCCGTAAAAGTATTTCAAAAACCAAGGGGCATACACCGGCGAATAGACGGAAGAGAGATGTTCGGCCAGTTCCCAAAGCAACCCGATAGCCAAAACCAGTCCGGCTGTCGCCAGCCAGGACTTTTGAACATGAAATGACGGTTTTCGCGCCCGCAGCCACTCGATGCAAAACCAGGCCGCGATCCCGCCCCCGAAGAAGTGAAAAATTTTGTCCAGATGCGGAATGTAATTGTAAAGATTAAACGCTCCAACGATAAATACGACGACAATAATAAAAAGAGCGGCGACGAATATCGGAGTTCGAAGGGATTTCATTTAGATTCGGCGGTAGCTGCGGACGCCCAGCGGAATGAAGACGGCCAGGATCGCGACGATCCACAGCAGCGCGTACCATACATTATCGCCTACCGGCAGGCCGAGCGCAAGCCCGCGGACGACATTTACCACATACGTAACCGGCGTGTGTTCGGCAAACGCGCGAATCCACGGCTTCATGGTTTCCACCGGGACGAAGATCGAACTGGCGAATGCTAGCGGAAATACCCAGATAAAGCCGGCGACTTGAGCGGTTTCGGGATTTTTAACGGCCAAACCGATCACGGCTGAAATCCAGGAAAACGCGAAACCGAAGAGGGTCATAAACGCGATCGCGGCCAGAAAATTGAAAAAGCCGTGATCAATGCGGAAGCCGACGGCAAAACCGACGCAGGTCATCAGGATAATAACGAACAAATTTCGAAGCAAGTCGGAAATGGTCCGACCCGCCAAAACTGCCGAACGAGACATCGGCAAGGATCGGAAGCGGTCAATCAAGCCGTGAGAAAGATCAGTTACGAGCCCGATTCCCGTCTGCATCGCTCCGAAAAGCACGGTTTGGACGAGGATGCCCGGCAGCAAATAA
>DASZRH010000047.1:0-5840 GCA_035549275.1 Minisyncoccota bacterium
CATTTCTCGCTAAGTATTTCGCCCAAGTCGCGATGGCCCTTTGGATCGCTATCTACGGCGCCTTTAGCTTAACTGCCAAAGTAGACATCGGCATCCGCCACCTCATGCCAATTTACGGATTCTTGTTTATCCTTACCGCCGGTCAAGCTGTTCGATTCTACGAACACCTCGGCCACAAAAAATTGATCCGCTGGCTCGGCTTCGGACTCCTGGCCTGGTATCTCGTTGAGTTCATTGGCATCTATCCGTACTACCTCTCGTACTTCAACGAATTTGCCGGCGGGCCGGCGGGTGGCTATCGCTACGTCGCCGATTCCAACCTCGACTGGGGCCAGGATCTCTGGCGCCTGGCCGATTACGTGAAAGAAAACCATATCCAAAAAATCAGTCTCGACTATTTCGGCTGGGCCGATCAATCGTACTACATCGGCGATCCGTTCGTCTGGATTACCGGCGGCCAATACGTGAACGCCCAGCAATTCCTGCGCGACAATCCGGGCGGCGGCTGGATCGCCATCTCGGCCACCTTCTACGATCAGTCGCTGCATGATGCCAATCAGCATTACGCCTGGCTCAAGGCCTATCCGCCGACGACGGTCATCGGCCACTCAATCTTCGTCTGGCACATTACGCAGTAAGGCAATAATAGAGTTTGCAAAACCGCCCCCTCGAAGAGGGGGCGGTTACATAAAAAAGTCCCCAGTTGAAAACTGGGGACGTCAGGGACGGCGGGCTATCAGCCCGCCGTCCCTGCGGGGAGGGGTATTTATCCTAGGACCATATCCGCCGGTCCTAACCGCGAGCACTGGCCGTGAATCGCGGCAGCTTCATACCCCGAATTTCCCCGAGAGTCGAAAGGGAATCATGGAAACGTAGTGTTGGTACGTCCCCCGTTCCCTTCCGATCTCGGAGCAGGCCGGGACGGTGAGTTTCGGAGAAGCGCATGTCTAGAAGGCGCATCCGGTGTCCGTTCGGCCACTGTGGTGAGCCCCGGGAGGGGTTAGGATAGGGAGTTCGTGAACTGGAAGTTCGTCAAACGTGTCCTAAACCTTAGGGGCTCGCAAAAACCAATAACTAACCACTGTCGCGAACAGAGTAACTATGATTCCATCGGCCAATTCTGACAAAGATAATATATCGTGTGTTGCCTGAAAAATAGCGTAATTACTGGCTTTTGCGAGCCCCTTGCGGGGCTCTTGTAAAGAACACTGTATGCCGTCATTATACTCCTCTGACTGAAAAAGTCAAGAGGGGCCTGTTCGACATTATTTGTAGTATACTCTCCCCTCGAACCGTAAATCAAGATACTGCGGGTGGACAATTCCGGGCACGATTTTTTGGTCGCGGAAGATGGCAAACGTGTGAATTTGCTTTTCAATATCCGCGTCAGTGGTGAAATACAACGGGTAACCATCGGCGGTCAAAACGTGAAAATCAGTAAAGCTGTCGGCGGGAATCAAGACGGATTTGATGGGAATATTCAGCGCAGCGAACTCCTGCTGGACAAACAGAATCGAGGGTAAGAATGCCGGATCGGCGCGGTCCTCGCCGCCGGCACGCTGATCATCCACCGTCAGCACCAGAAAGCCGGACGAACGGACTGCTTGACCCCAGAGATTGCCTTCGGCGTCGAAATATCGGCACATGTCAGGGGAACACCACACGCCTCGGGCCGTCCGATCGGTCGCCCGGACGATCAAGCCATGAAATAAATCCTTGGAAATTGAAATTGAATCGATAAACGCAAACGCGTTCTTCAAATCCTGCGAGAGTTTCGACTTGCGAAAAAATAAAATATTGCGGCCGACGGGAATGTGAAAGATTTTTTGACCCAGCTGGCCGACGATCGCCGTTTGAATCTGGGCAGTATGCTCCGGTGACGCGTCAGCGATGGAAATGTCGCGGATATCAAACCAGCCAGTAAAGAACAAAGCGTAGCCGAGAGCGACCAGGGCCGCCAGCCCAATCCCGAAACCGGCCGCGATTCTCACCCAAAATCGCCGCTTCCGCGTATCTGCATACCGCACCCGCTGATTTACCTTTTTGATATCAACCGCTTTCATGTGAGGTATAACCCAGCCGGCCCTTTCTCACGGCACCGCGTCAAAAGCCTGCTGGCTTTTGCGCTCCCTCTCGGCTGCCCGCCTCCGAACGGTGCCTTAGAAAAAGGGCCGGCAGGGTTATTTCTTCGAAATAATAGACTGGCCACCCATGTATGGACGTAGCACTTTGGGAATCTCGATGGAGCCGTCTTTGCGCTGGAAATTTTCAAAAATGGCAATTGGGAAGCGGCTCGTGTTCAAAACCGTGCCGTTGAGCGTGTGGGCAAACACAGTATTGCCTTCGCGATCTTTGGTGCGGACGGCCAGCCGGCGGGCCTGGTAATCGGTGCAATTAGACGCACTCGTTACCTCGCCGTAATCCTTCTTCATCGTCATCCAGGCCTCAATATCGAATTTGCGATAGGCCGGGCCGCCCAGATCGCCGGACGCGGTATCAATAACCCGGTACGGCAATCTTAAGCCGTCGAGAATTTCTTTTTCGGCGTGCAGAATTTCCTGATGCAATTCTTCGCTATCGTCCGGCCGACAGAACACGAACAGTTCCAACTTGGTAAATTGATGGACGCGATACAATCCGCGGCTCTCGCGGCCGTAGGCGCCGGCCTCGGTGCGGAAACAGTGAGAAATGCCGGCAAACTTCAGCGGCTTGGCCAAATCAAGAATTTCCTTGGCATAATAACCGCCAAGCGTGATTTCAGCCGTACCGATCAAACTCAAATCATGCCCCTCGATGGAATAGACCTGCGTTTCCGGCCCGCGAGGATTAAACCCAATGCCTTCGAGAATTTCATCCTTGGCCAGATCGGGAGTTTCCATCGGCGTAAAGCCATGCTTCACGGCAACATCCAGACCATAATTCAAAAGCGCTTGATTGAGCCGGACTAAATCGTTTTTGGCAAAATAGAATTTAGCGCCGGTGGTCTTGGCGGCGCGTTCAAAGTCAATCACATCCAAATCAAGCATCAGTGTTTCGTGATCTTTGGGTTCGAAATCAAACTCCGGCGGTTTCCCTACCATCTCCAAAATTTTGAAATCGTCTTCCCCGCCGATCGGTATTTCGGGGTGAATCAGGTTAGGTACCGCTTTCAATAGCTGCAGATATTCGGCTTCCACTGCCGTAAGTTCTTTTTCACCTTCGGCGATCCGATCGCCGAAGGTGCGCATAGTCTCGATTTCTTCCGGCGAGGGTTTGCCTTTTGACTTCTGATTGCGGACTGCCCGCAGCTCTTCGATTTTGACGATCAGGCTGCGGCGTTCGGCGTCCAGTTCCAGCAGCCGGTCAATGTTAACTTTTACCCCGCGATGAGCGCAGGTTTTTTCAACTAACTCTTTATTTTCGCGGATAAATTTAATGTCGAGCATATTAGTCTTCTTTTTTGGGTTTCATAGTCGGGAACAGCACCACGTCGCGGATGGAATGGGAATCGGTCAGGAGCATCACGAAACGATCCAAGCCCAAGCCCCAGCCGGCCGCGGGCGGCATCCCGTATTCCAATGCTTCGACGAAATCCTCGTCCATGCGCTGGGCTTCCTCGTCGCCTTTGGCGCGTTTGGATTCCTGACCGGCAAAGCGCTCGCGCTGGTCAATCGGGTCGTTTAATTCGCTGAAAGCTTTAATCAATTCCAGACCGCCGGCAAAAAACTGAAACGTGCTGACCAGTTTGGGATCGTAGGATGTTTTTTTGGCCAGCGGCAGGAGTTCAGTCGGCCAATCAACGACGAACGTCGGCTCAATCAGCGTCGGGCGGATATTTTTCTTGAATGTCTCGTCGGCCTCTTTACCATCAGCATAGGCTGGGAGCAGTTCAGAAAATTTCACCCGTTTGAAGGGTTTGTTGAAATCAATCTCGTGGCCCTCGTGAACGACAACGCCAGTCGGAAATACTTTTTTAACGGTTGCACGAAGCAATTCTTCAGTAAATCCAATCAGCCATTCCAAGTCTCGGTACGCGGCGTAGAACTCCAGCGCGTAGAATTCAGGATTATGGTCGCGATCCATGCCTTCGTTCCGGAAATTCGTCGTGAACTCGAACACGTTGTCCATGCCGCCGACCAGGAGCCGTTTCAAATACAACTCCGGCGCGATGCGGAGAAACAAATCAATATCCAACGCGTGCATGTGGGTCTTGAACGGCCGCGCGGA
This sequence comes from Minisyncoccota bacterium, assembly GCA_035549275.1. Lineage (GTDB taxonomy): Bacteria > Patescibacteriota > Minisyncoccia > 2-02-FULL-40-12 > GWA2-44-9 > 2-01-FULL-49-17. Next base: position 4,207 of record DASZRH010000047.1, read on the forward strand.
CGCGCCGCCATAGAGCGGCTGAAGCGCCGGCGTGGAAACCTCGACAAAATTGCGGGCAGTGAGGAAACCGCGGAGCGCGGCGATAATCGCGGCACGACGGTAAAACGTCGCGCGGACATCGTCGTTGAATATCAAATCCAGATAGCGTTTGCGAAAGCGATCTTCGACGTCTTGGAGGCCATGCCATTTTTCGGGCAGCGGCAGGAGTGCTTTGGCAAGCATCCCGAAGCGCTGTACCTCGAGCGTGCGCTCGTCTTTTTTGGTGCGAAAGAGAAAACCTTCGGCTTCGATAAAATCGCCGATATCGAAGAGCTCTTTGAACGTCTTGAAATCGTCTGCACCCAGTACGTCCTCTTTGGCGAAGCATTGGATCCGCGCGCCATCGTCCAAGAGATCAAAAAAGATCGAACCGCCGTGTTCGCGCCGGGCCATGATCCGGCCGGCGATAGTAATCGTTTTTTTGCTGTCCGACCAGGCATCAAAATTGGCCAGCGCGTCGGCAACGGAAGTATCCCGCCGCGAAGCGGCGGGATACGGATCAATGCCCGCCGCGCGCAGTGCCTCCAGCTTTTCGAGTTTTACCTTTCGGATGTCATCCAGAGCCATAAATGCATCATATCAAAATATCCGGAAAAACCAAGCTAACTGCGGGGAAAACGCCAACATTGACTTTTTTATTTAAAAATGTTAATATATGGTAAGTTCAAGCCGTATGATACGGCTCTTTCAAAGGAGGATAAGATGCACCCTTCACCCGAAGCAATGTGGGCCGTTGCAATCCTTGCCAGCTTCGCGCTGGCCTGGGGCTTCCGGAAACGACAAGAGATGATCGGCGAGATCGTCGCCGACCGCAGCCACGCCGCCCGAGAGGTTGCAGCCAGCTTGTGGAAGGCCGACAAGGTCCTCCACCAGATGGACGGCTGGGTCCTAGTCTTCATGAACCATCAGACCTGGCCGAAGCGCATCGCGCTGGTCATCGGCCCGCAGCACCAGGATTTCGACCGTTTCCGCGACATCCGCCACGGCGATGTGCTGGACTTGCAAGCCCTGGCCGAACCCTCAGCCGGCGGCAAGATCCACGAGCTCGCAAGCTACTTGCGATTCAGGCACTAGTTCTATCCTTTCACCCATCAGCCCGCGCGGAGCGCGGGCTGATTTTCATAATTGCACTGTCCACAACATTACTTTACTTCGACGATCTTGTATTCGACGTCGCCTTTGGGCGTCTTTATTTTGACGGTATCGCCTTTCTTGTGGCCAAGGAGGCCTTTGCCGATCGGGGATTCGTTGGAAATATGGCCGGCGGCGGGATCGGACTCTGAAACGCCGACGATCACGAATTCATGAGTATGCTTGTCGGACTGGACTTTAACGCGCGAGCCGACGGTAACGGTGCCGGAATGCGGCGTATCGTCGCGAATAACAACGGCGTTCTCGAGAATCTTTTTGATTTCTTCGATCCGGCCTTCATTCATCGACTGGGCCTCTTTGGCAGCGTCAAATTCGGCATTTTCGGACAGATCGCCTTGTTCTTTGGCTTCTTTGATGCGCTGGGCAATTTCCGGACGCATAACCTCGGTGCGCTGCTGAAGCTCCTGCTTGAGTTTTTCCAACCCTTCTTTGCTGAAATATTG
>DASZRH010000048.1:0-15621 GCA_035549275.1 Minisyncoccota bacterium
CCCATGCCGGCGATGATAACCCGATCAAAGTCTGCCGGAAGTTTGTCGGCGTGAATAATTTCCGGCCGATACGAGAACTGGCCGGGCAATCCGAGAATCATGTCTTCGTATGTCATGAAGGAAGTATACAAAACCACAGCCGGGGCGTAAACGCCCCGGCTGTGGTTTATTCAAACATACGATTATTACATCGCGTTCTTCTTCATCATGCCTTTTCCTGCAAACAAAACGTACAAAGCCGATAAGCCAACCAAATCATAGACGACTTTGGTTGCTGCCCCGTCGCCAAAGATGGCGGTTACCAGGTTCCAGTCCAGCAGGCCGACAAGGCCCCAGTTCAAACCGCCGATGATCACGAGGATCCATGCGATTTTGCCGAGCATTCTCTCATGCACCTCCCTTCTTGCTTAAATTGTTTCCTAACCCCGATACACGTTCAGTATACCCTATTTGCAAATCGCATTATGCACAGGCCTAGCGAGCTGGGCTGGAAGAAGGCAATATCGGCCGGATTTGAATCTGCTGGGCCGTTACGCTGTTGTCGCTGTTCGTGCTACCCATAACCGACACGGATTCGCCGACTTTCAGATCCGATGTTGAACCGGTTGCTGTTTTGGAAATGGCGGTTGAGTTCGACAAAATAACCACGCGGCTAGAACCGTCCGCTAATTTAACGGTCATCTGCGAACCGGAAATATCGAGAATTTCACCAAATGTCCCGCCGCCGAATTGAACCGTCCGACCGCCAGCCATGGCCATGCCGTTCTGATTAGCACCGGTTTGGAAACGGAATTGCTGGTTGCCGCCATTGCCGCCCAGGCGCGCAAACGGCGATTTTGACTGCGCATATTTATATCCGCCAAAGAACGCTCCTCCGGCGATAGCAACTGCAACCGCTAGACCGCCAACAAGAAATTTTTTGTTCATATATTTTAACTAATTTAATTTTTAAATTATTCGTACCGCAACGCCTCAATCGGATTCAGCTTGGCTGCGCGGCGAGCGGGATAGTAGCCGAAAACAATACCGATTAACGCGGCGACACCAAATGCCAACACCACGGAATACAAGGTGACGGCCGTTTGCAGCGAAAAGAAGTGGGCCGCCAGAAGGGCGATAATCCAGCCTAAAGCGACGCCGATCAGTCCGCCGGCCACGGTCAGCATTACCGATTCGGCCAAGAATTGGGCGCTGATGTCGCTGGCTTTGGCGCCAATCGCTTTACGAAGCCCAATTTCCCGCGTCCGCTCGGTAACACTCGTCAGCATCATATTCATGATCCCGATGCCGCCGACCAGCAGTGAGATTCCGGCAATCGCCGCCAGTAAGATTGTAAACGTTCCCGTTACGCTCGAGGCCGCGGCGATAATATCCGACTGATTGATCACGCTGAAGTCGGCATTCGCCTCATCAGCAATATGGTGGCGATCCAGCAGCACCGCCGTGATATCGGCCTGAACAATCGTCATCACGTTTTGATCCGCAGCTTGAACGCTGATGCTCGACAAATATTTGTCGCCGGATAAATACCGCTCAGCAGTAGTAATAGGAATGTAAATCGTATCATCCGCGTTGCTTAACCCCGATCCGCCTTTCGCTTGAGCCACGCCGATCACGGTAAAAATGATATTGTTTATCTTTATTTTCTGGCCGACAGGATCGGCGCCTTCGCCGAAGAGGTCATCACGGGTCGTCGGACCGAGCACCGCCACTTTGGAATAACTGCTCAAAGCGCTCTGGTCGAAGAAGGATCCATCGCCGATTTGAACGTTGTGGACGCTTGGATAGGCCTCGGTAGCGCCGATAACCGATGTATTGGTGTTCTGACCGCTGTACACGACTTGGTAGCGGCGCGAAATTTCCGGCGAGACGTTGGTAATATTGGATACTTGGGCGGCGATAACATCGGCGTCGTCTTCGCTTAATGTTTCAGCGCTACCGCGGCCAGTGCTGACCTGGAATCCAAAGCCGCGCTGGGCACCGGGTTGGACGATCAACAGGTTCGAGCCGATGGACTCAATGCTTGATTGGATGGAGTCCTGCGCGCCCTGACCGATCGAAACGAGCCCGATTACCGAGGCAATGCCGATGACGATACCAAGAATGGTCAAGCTCGACCGAGCCTTGTTGACGGTCAGGGCACTGTACGTTTCCAACATGAGATCTTTAGGCTTCATGGCGAGTGGTGATGTGCCGTTTTTGGCGGTTTTTTTCGTCGCGAACGATAACACCGTCTTTAATTTGAATAATTCGATCCGCGTGTTCGGCGATGTACTGCTCGTGCGTAATCAGAATGATCGTGCGGCCCGCTTCGTTCAGGCGCTGAAATGTGCTTAACACGATTTCCCCCGTTTTGGAGTCCAAGTTGCCGGTCGGCTCGTCAGCCAGAATGATGGCCGGATTATTGACTAAGGCCCGAGCGATGGCGACGCGCTGCATTTGGCCGCCGGAGATCTGGTTGGACAAATGCTGGAAGCGAGATTCATCCATGCCCGCCGCGTGAAGTGCTTCTGCGGCGCGCGCGGCGCGTTCGGTTTCAGGCACTTCCGAGTACAGCAGCGGCAGCGCCACATTTCGCAGCACCGTCGCGCGCCGCAGAAGATTGAATGACTGAAACACAAAGCCAATCTTGTTTTTCCGAACATCGGCCAATTCATCGTCCGAAAGCGTCGAAATATCGCGGCCATCGAGAATATAGCGACCCTTGGACGGAACGTCGAGTGCGCCAAGAATATTCATCAGCGTTGATTTGCCCGAACCGGACGGACCCATGATGGCGACAAACTCGCCTTCGGCGATTTTAAACGAGACGTCTTTCAGAACGTGTGTTTGTTCCCCACTGTTGACGTATGTCTTGCTGATATGAGTGCATTCAATCATGGGTGTTATCGGCCAAACGAGGCATTCCCGCCGCCGAATGATTGGACACGAACGGCACCGGTGGAAGCCCCGCCGAAGGCGCGGGTGTTCGTCTGGGTTGTGCTCGAAGAAGTTGTACTTGGGGTGATTGTGCGAGTGATAATTTCATCGCCTTCGGCTACGCCGCTCTTAATTTCAGTCTCAGTATCGCCCTGAAGGCCGATTTCGACCTGTTTCATTTCCGGCTGGACCGGCAACGCTGCTGAACCGATCGTGGTCGTACCGGCGACACCTATATCTACGCCAGAAATTGTTTGCACAAACCACTGGCCGTTGATCTGACGCAATGCGGTCGTCGGGACCATCAACACATCGGTGCTTACGCCGCTCAAGATCGTAACCGTCGTGCTCATACCAGGTTTGACTTTGTCGTTTTCGATATCAAGCGCAACTTGAGCATTGTACGAGACAACGCCTTGACTAACGGTACCGAGCGAGTCCACCGAGACTACCGTCCCGGTCAAAGTGACATCCGGCAGCGCGTCGAACGTAAGGGTCGCTTTCTGGCCTTCGTGGACGTTCGCAACATCGGTTTCGTTCAAAGAAATATCAGCAATGCTTTTTTGAGTGTAGATCGTAGCCACGGTCGTACCGCTGGAAACGGAATCGCCGCGCTGCACCGGCACGTCGGCGAGAACCCCGTCAAACGGAGCCCGAATATATAAATCGGCCAGCGCGTCTTTGGCGTCCTGCAGCGCGGCTTCTTTCTGGGCTACAGAATTTTGCTGATTGGCCAGATCGAGCGGGTCGCCGAGCTGGGAACTTTGAATTGATTGCTTAGTGCTGCGGATCGAGTCGCGCGAACTAGTTACGCTCGACAGGCGGCTGTTAATCGTACTTGCGTAGCCGGCCAGATCACTTTGATAATTTGTGATTTGGGTTGGCACGGTATTGATTACCTGGCCGTTGGCGCCCACAGTTCGATTCTTGCTTTGCGCATCAACCACGGCATCCAAGAGGTTTTGTTCGCTCTTGATGGCCTGGGCTTCAAGTTTCAAAACTGAAATTGTCGTCTCGAGCGTGGCCGTAATCGTATCCTCATCGGTCTCATCCAGCCGGAGCGTGCGATACGTAGCCAAGGCCGGATCGTACGCCGCGCGTGCGGCATCATAATCGGTTTGAGCTTGCTTGGCCAAAGCCTGTATAGCATCATGCTCATCGGTATCAGTGCCGTAGTTGGCATATTGGCAGAGGTTGGGCGTACAGTCGCCTTTGAGCGTGTTGGCATACAGCACATCGTCGGTGCCCTGCATCACGTCCACTAAGCTTAAAAACGTACTTGAAATCTGGCTAACAGCGTCCGTATAGCTTTTGCTTAAATTATCGCTCCGATCCTGCTGACTGGAGGATTGATCAAGCTGGAATTTTTGCAGAGCGACTTTGGCGTTGTCCAAAGCCAGCTGGGCGTCGCGAACATTTTTCTGGGCATCGGTCGTATCCAGCTGGGCGATCAGCTGGCCCGATTTAACGGTCTGGCCTTTCTTGGCTGGGACATACGTCACATCGCCGGATGCTTTAGGTTTAATGTCTACTTTGTCCTGGGAAGAAATCTGGCCGGCTTCAGTGATACCTGCCGTCACCGTTCCTTTTTGGACAGTTCCAACCACATACTGCGTCTCGGCTTGCGAGGTGCTATGGAAAAATCCGTAGTACACGATTAGTGCGATAATCAAAACGCCAAACAGCGACACGATTTTGTGCCTTCGGACATACGAGCCGAACGAAGAAAAATAATTCATAATTAAGATAAGCGAATATACAAATAAAGCCGCGCGAATTGCCGCGCAACCTTATGTACCACAATACGCAATTCCCATGGGTATTGTTACATTTTGAGAGCTATTGGACCGTTGGGAGAGATTGGCAGTCGCGGCCGTTGTAATTCACATCCGAGACTGAAACATAGCCCGTGCCAGTACCGTGGAGTGTGCCGTCGGAGAGATCAACTTTGGCCCATGAGGAAACCATGGTACCGGTCACGCCGGTAACCTTCGTGTAATCGCCGAAATGCATCGTGGCCAGCACTGAAGCGGTGGCTGATTTGCTTGAACGGATTGGAATGTCAGTCTGGGCCATGGTATAGCAGGTGAACGGAGGTAGGGTTGGCATTTCGGGAACATTGTCGCAATCGCCCTGGAGCTGGAAATCCGCATCCGGAGAAATCCAGCGCAATCGGAACGGTCCGACGTTCGGCGCTTGGGCCGAAGCGGGATCGAAGCCGACCCAGCCGTCGGCGGTCACGCCCCCGGCGATAATCTGGTCATTCGAAGTAGCTTGGCCGAATACCGGCGCTTGAGTGCTGGGTCGGCTGTAGACGGTTGTGGTCTCGCGCAAGACAATGTCGCACGAGGAAGCCAACCCCGTCGGCGAGGCGCTTGCGCTCGCCGACGGGGTTGAAGTTGTGCCGGCGTGCTCCGAGCGCGGATTCCAATACCACAAATATAAACCCGCTAAAGCAACTAGGATGATGACGATAATCGAGAAGAGTGTTTTCATAACGTGAGTATATGCTTAATATCCAAACTTTTCAAAGTGGATCTGGGCCGGCGGCACTCCTAAGCCGCTGACGATATGATGCATGGCTTCTGTCATGGCCGGCGGGCCGCAGAAATACACATCCCGCTCCATATAATCAGAGACATACTCCTTTATGTGGCCGCCGTCAATACGGCCGGGCTCATGGCCCGATTGGTGCTGTTCAAGAAAGAAATAGAGTTTGAACGGCTGCCGGCGCTGGAGCGCAAGCAATTCATCCTTGAACACAATGTCGCGTTCGGTGCGATTGGCATACAACACCACTACATCAGCGCCGGCAGTTGCCAAGGGTTCAATCATCGCGCGAATTGGTGTGATGCCAATACCGCCAGCAATCAACAAAAATTTATTTGTTTGAGCGATCTCGGGTGTAAATATACCCAGCGGCCCATCAAGAATAACCCTTGTCCCCGCTCGCAGATTATTGATCCGGGACGTAAAATCCCCCGCTCCTCGAATCGTAAACCGAATATCCGCGCCGCCCGGCGGCAGTGAGAACGAAAACGGATGCGCAAACAGCATCCCTTTTTGGAGAAAGAATAAATTAGCAAACTGGCCGGGCTTGTAGCGGAATGCTTTCAGATTTCGCCCTTTCAAATATATCGAATGGACATCGGGCGCTTCGCTGGCCACCCGATCAATACGAAATTGGAATTTCTGAAAATTCCAAAGCGGTTTAACAAACCGAAATAATACAAGCAGCCCCAACGTGCCCCAGGTGATCAACTGCCACGCTAGTTTCGCCGTCGAATTGCCGGCAAAGTCGCCATAATTCGTTTGGTGATCGAGAACAAGAATGATTGCGGCGTAGACGGACAGATGGATGACATACCATGTCTCATAACGATAGCGGCGATACAGAAACATCCGCACCGAAGCGACGATGATCATGACAAAAATCGCCCAAGCGATCAGGGCCTCCAGAACTCCGTCCCAGCCGGTGACCAGCGTCCAAGCCTGGCTCCAAAATCCCGTTTGGCTCCAGGTGGCGTGGCCAAGAATAATCAGAAGAGGGTGCAGAATCAGGAACACGGACAGCAAGTACCCGTTGGCTCGGTGCCAGCGATTCAACTTGTCGTGACCGATGGCCTGTTCGACAAATGGAATCCGGCCGATGAGGAATATCTGGAGCAGTATTGCGGCCTCGGCCAAGAGGCCGCAGAGGCGGCCCAGCGCGACCAGACGGTCGCCTGGGCCGCCGAGCGTCATCAACGTCCATGACCCGTGAGTACCCCAGAAATAAAAAAGACAGCCCAAGCCCGCCGCGCCGATGGCGGAGATGAGAAACCGTTTTAAGGCAAATAATCGAGTACGTTGAGCCATCCGTTCAATTCATCCTTGGTCTGCACGTAGCCGGCGATGGTAATTGCCGCACCGACGTGAATTCCCAGATGCAGGTGCTTCCGTTCGCCGTCCGTTTCCGAACTGTAGCCGGTACCTAGAACTGCGATTTGCTGGCCGTGAGCCAGCTGGTCGCCGACCGCCGCCGACACGCTCACCAGCCGGATATGGCCATAAATGACGGTGACGTCCTGATTGTTCAAAACACAGCTCTGGACCATCACGCCGCCGTAACCGCTGGCCGTTCGCTTCTGAACCAGCGGCCCATCACATAGAGCATATACGGGGACATCGGCGTTTTGTTCCGCTTCTGTGGTCTCAAAATCCACGCCGGTGTGGTAGCCAGTGAATCGTTCGGGCTGAACCGGCGAGGCGCCGGGCTTTACGAATATTCCAAGCGGTTTTTTGGTCACCCGGTCCCGAGCATGAGAAATCGGCTCGGCAATCGCTGGCGCCGGAGCCGACGCGGTTGCCGACGGACTTGGTGAGTTCGCCGCACCCGGCGCAGCATCAGGTTTCCCCTGCCGAAAAATCCAAACCGCCGCCGCGCCGATAATAATAACAACAAGACAAACAATGAATATTCGGCGGCGGTTCATAGGGAGAAATTAATACGAGATGAAGTTAACCCCTGACGGCATCGCGAAGATCGAGGCATCTACGCTTGCATTTGTGCAGGAATAGTTCAAGTTCTGATTGAAGTTCACGCCTTGGCCAGACTGGTTTGAGCTCGCCGACGCCGAAACTGTCGTCTTCACTCCGGTCGTGGACAAGCTAGACCAGCTATACACGTCCGAGCCGTTTACCAAGATATACGCTTTCATACTCTGGCCGCCCGCGGAAACATCAAAATCACCTTTTAATTTGCCGCTTGAGATATATACAACACCCGAACTAATATCCACATCCGTACTGTGCTGAACCGTACACTTAAACGATCCGCCTTTCAGGCCTAAAAGTGTCTGGAGCGTCCCGCTCGTCGTACCGCTGGCTGTCGGCGATCCTGTCGCGCTCGTCGCCGGACTTACCGTCGCAGTCGGAAACGGCGTCGCTGATGGACTTGGATTTGAATCATTACTATCCGAATGGCCGACAAAATACCACACGCCCGCTCCGATTACCGCCACTCCCGCTATCCATGCGATTCCCATTACAACTTTTGACATAAAGATTAGATTTAACCGTTTCCTAAATATTACAAGATTATCCAAGCTTTGAAAATACCAAAAAGCGGCTCTGACGAGCCGCTTTTTGGTTAGTTTTGATTACTGTCGTTTGTAGACGGGCGCTTGCGAGAGCGATGTGTAGGCATTTGCTGACAGCGTGTACCATGCGAATTCATTATTGTTGACGCAGAACACTTTCTTAAAGAATTCAGGGTCTTGGGCAACGGCTTGATCGCCGGTCATGTTTACCCAATGCAGGATCGCAGTGTCTTCACCAGTTACCTCAACCGCGTAAACTTTCGGATCATTTGTTTCGCAATTTCGGAATAAGGTCGTAGTTGGAAATGCATCGCGGGCTTCAGGAGTTACCGCCTTCACTTTGCTCCAACCGCCGAGATGGCCGTAGAAGCTGAAGATAATTGGGTTCAAGAACAGTCGCTTGTAGCCATAGGCATTCACGATGTAGACGTCAGGATCGTTAGAACCGGACGCACTGATCATCTGACCTTCCTCCAAACCATACTTACCAAGATTATCTGAATCGCCGGTCGTGGCGCCCAAGACAGTCGGGCTTGGAGTCGGGGTTGGTGAGACAATAGGCGTTACTGCTCCGCACCCGCCACAGCCTCCTCCACCGCCAGACGAAGGTGTCGGAGTTGGGGTAGGCGTGGGTGTCGGGGTTGGGGTTGGTGAAGTGGAGACCCTGATTTCATCGCCGTAGATTTCAGGCGAGCCGTGAGACACTGGTCGGAAATAGTATGAAGTAGCCGCCGTCAAACCACTAATGGTAACCGAATGGTCAACGACCATCGTTGAATCTTCATCAGTCGTGTTGGCATATCCATAGCAATCATACGATGTTGATGCCGTTGCGGATGAACAATTTCCAGCGCCAATGGGATCATGCGAGATAATGTCCCAAACGACACGACTCGTCGCCGGGTGGCTGGTCGTCCAGGTGATGGTAATACTGTCCGAGCTGACAGAAGCGGTTTGCTGAGCGCCCAGGTGCAGCGTTGCCGGAATTACGGTCTCAAACTGGGCTGATGCGATACTTGAATTTCCTTCTGAATCAGTGGCTTTTACCGTAAACGCATGGGAACCGCTGGAAGCAAGAACAGGCTCAAACGGCGATGAACAGACAGCGAATACTACGGCATCAATTTTGCATTCTGAACTAACTGGACTGGCATCGGAAACCGTAAATATAAGACTTGGCGTCGCACTCGTCGGGCTGGAAATCGGATCAATCGAAATGACTGGAGCTGATGTGTCTTTATCTTTAACAGTAATCACGCATGCCGCAGAATGGCCGGTTGAAAGTGCACCGACGCATTCAGCTGATTTAGAAGCGGTGTAGTTGCTTGGTATGACAGTATCAATATTGACGGTATATTGCTGATTTGAAGAAATACTGACCAAGGTGCCCTCGCTGCTACCGGTAAACGTCTGTGGATTTGCCGGAACGCCAGAGACAGAGAGAGTAATATCGCTTGGTAGCAGTGTGCCGCCGAAGTTATTCTCTACGTTCACAGTCACATTCAAACTCGGGTCTTTCATTTTATTGACGCCTTCGGAAACCGTGTACACGGGAATATTTACCAAATGAATATAATCAAGAATTGATTGAAGCATCTCTGGGGTGGCGCCGTATGCCATGTCTTCGCTGGTTGAAACGCCTTCTTCAATCTGGTGAAAAACGAGAATCAGCCAAGTGCGGTCGGCGACGGCTTGATTGATCCAGTTCTTTACCTGATCAGGTGAAGTATCGGCGTTTACCGACTGGCCAAACAAAGCAAACATATCGACATTCTTGTCGTTAAAGCCCGGAGAGACCGTACGGCCGGACGTATAGCCGGCAGTAGCCGAAATTTCTTCGACTGAATGGTTATAACTCCCGTATGGATATGCGATCGGCAGCACCGGCGACAAGTCGCCGTTCAATATTTCCTGGCGATTGCCAGAAATTTCCAAAGTCGCATCCGAAGCGCCGAGTGTTGCAAGGTCGGGATGAGTTTGAGTATGGCCGCCGATTTCATGACCGTCGGCCTGCAAGGCGGCAACCTGTTCCGGGGTCATAAAGATACTAAACGCGCCAAACGCAACGTCATCAATTGTGAGCGCGCCCGCACCGCGCAACCCGTGAATCACCGTCACCAGCTTCGCATCGGGCGGAATATAGATATTTGAAGTTGAATACTGCATCCATTCTCCGTTCGATGATCCCAGTGTCGCAAACGGCACCTTCGCGCTCGTTGCATTGCCGTCGCTGTCAATATATTCCAGCGAACCACTTGCAACCGTGATCTGGACAAATACGGCGGATGAAGCAGTGCTGTTATACCAATCGCTGTATGAATAAAATTTATCGGGCAGAATTGTTACCGGGATGAAATACCAGCCCGGGCTGTTGCTATTGGCATGGCTCTGACTTGATTGAACCTGGGCAGCCTTGCCGGAATGGCCGCCCGAAGATATATAAGAAAACGTTGCATTCGTACTTCCTGATGTAAGCCAGTCTTTCGGCATATCGGGATTTGCAGAGTCGGCCGTTTCAAAATCCGGATTGGTAACGCCGAAGCCGGAAGCGTGAGAGATAATATAGAACGTGCCTTTCACGCCGGCCGCATCCAGAATCGGCTGCGCGATCGTGGCATGATCGGCGTACCCGTCATCGAACGTAAGCGAAACAAATCCATTCGCAAACGGGACGGGCGGCTTCACTTGGATCAAGCTAAAGTTATCCAGTGTCAGCGTACCGGCCGAAGAAAGAACATGATACACCGTCATGTATGCCGCCCCATCAGGGACAATAAATGTTTCTGTAATGGATTTCCAGGTACTGGTTGGAGTTACTGGAACATTAAAAAACCCTGCATACAGCAAGTGCTGGTGGTTAGAGTCAAAAAATTCAGCCGTGATGGTGGTCGGCGCAGTCGCAAGATATGCGTCTGAAAAAATATACTGCCGACCAGGGGCAACTTCGACTTGATCGAAATACCACTTGGCATCGCCGCCCTCATTGGTACCCGTCGGATCGCTGTATATGCCTTGATATGAGGCGAAAGAAACTCGAATCGCCAAACCGTTTGAAATGTCGGATTCCGGACCGCCGTTAACGGGATATTCATAGAGAGGCGTATTGATACCCCATTGACCGCCTTTTGACCAGCCCAGTGGCAGCGACGGATCCGAACTTGCCGTTTCCAAGCCGGGATTCTTGATTAAATTTGGACTGGGCGCGTTTGGATCGCCTTCATCAATATCGTCGTAGGTGATGGTGCACGTAACCGTGTCCTCTGACGCGATTGATCCCGTGCAGTCGGGAGAGAGGAGGGCTGTATAGCTTGAGCCTGGGTTGGTGGCAACCACATAGGTTGTATTTGGGTCAAGCACAAGTGTTCGCTCAATCAAACTGCCGGGGAATGAAGTTAAAGACGGATTGCCGCCGGAGACGGTAATAATAAAATTGCTTTCAACATTTGAACCGCCGTTGTTATTAATGACCGAGGTAACGATTTTTAAAGTAGCGGGTCCGGACGGTTCAGGCGTCGGAGTTGGCGTTTCCGTTTCGGTCGGCGTGGGCATCGGCGTCGGAATTTCATCCGCGCGAACAGCGAAGGGACTCAAAGGCAGCAGGAATGAAACTGCCGACACGACTATAACGGAAGAGATGATTTTTTTTGTTGACATACGGCCTTTGCGGCATGCATCTAAGTTGTCCCATATTATAGTCTTTTAACTTAAATAGTCAAGACTTTTGAAGACGGTAACAACTCCCGCCCCAATCAGTATCTATTCTCTAGCTATCCACAGCAGGCCCTAGAGAAGGTTTATGCATGTGGTACCTTTGAAGCCATGGCAAAAACTCTATTTTCAATGTTAGTAGGGTTTATGAGCCTTATCACATTTTCTCATTACGGCGGTGATTTTCGGACCCATTTCCAGCGAGAGATTGTGATAAATCATCCAAATCAAAATCCGACGGCAACGCCGGATTTTGATGCCGGTCAAATTTCCGACGTGGCTGCCATTTCTTCGTCTTCATTTGATCCGATCAATCAAATCGCTTTGTTGCCACTAACAAAATTGCGCAGTTCCCGATCCCCTGCCTTGCACACCCCAACCCCGCCGCCGAAACCGACTCAAGCTGCAACTCCGCATACGCCAACCCCCCAACCAACAGCTATCGCAACTCCGTCTTTAATGCCGGCAGCCACAACCAGCCCAGTGGCAACAATTAAAGCTTCGGCCAGCACGGCCACGCCAAAACCGACTTCGACGGCAACCCCGACTAAAACACCAACCAAAACTCCGACGCCAACCTCCACGCCGAAACCTACCGCTTTCAAGACACCGACCCCAGCTCCATTGCCAACTAAAACCCCCACTTCTGCACCAACTCCGACGAAAACTCCGACGCCAACACCCGCTCCCAGTCCGACTCCAAGCGTTCAGCCGCCCAGTAACCTTGCTTGGGGTGCCTTTGTCGGCGACGGCTCGGCCTCATCATTAGAATCGCTCGTCGGCAAATCCATAGATATGCAAGCCGTGTTTACCGCCTGGACTGACGGATTTCCTTCATACACGAAATCAACCGTCGGCAGTCAGGGCAAAACGCTCGTCGTTTTCTGGGAACAGTATGGCACTACGCTCGATGCGATCATTAACGGCAGCCAGGACAGTGTCATCAGTCAGTTTGCCGCCGGCGCCCGTTCCTACGGCTCCCCGGTCATTCTGGCGCCTTTCCATGAAATGAACGGCAACTGGGATCCCTGGGACGGCACGGTTGACGGCAATACGCCTGCCAAAGTTATTGCCGCCTGGAAACATCTTCATGAGACGTTTGGCAACGTACCAAACGTCAAATTTGCCTGGGACGTGAATAATGAATCAGTGCCGAATAATTCAAATAATGAAATCGGGGATTATTATCCAGGCGATGCCTATGTGGACTACTTGGCTGTAGACGGGTTTAACTTCGGCAATCCGTGGCAGACCTGGGATCAGGTCTTCTCAAGCGCTTTAAAACAGCTTTCGGCGGTTAATTCCTCCAAACCGATATACATTCTGTCTATGGCTTCCGCCGCCGGCAACCAAAAGGCCGCCTGGATTACCGACGGCCTGGGTTCATCAATTAAAAAATATCCGCAAGTAGCGGGCTGGGTCTGGTTCAACGAAAATAAGGAAGAAAACTGGCTGATTAACTCCGATTCAGCCGCGCTTGCGGCCTTTAAATCAATACTCCCTTAGTCGCAGGATTCAAGGAGCCGGTTCAGAATCTCACTATTTTGGATTTCGCTGCCGGTATATTCAGAGATTGAAAACTTTTCCGCCAGCGCTGCGCGAGAACTGAAGTCAGCCGGCATTTCTTTCTCGTGCAAATAATCCACCAGCGAGTTTCCTTGATACCGTTCCGATTCGGAGACGCAATTATGCGGCTTGTATTTCACGAATGACGTCGGAACCGGAACGACGTCGGAGTGGCCGTCCGTCGTTTCCCAAAAATCAAGCAGGCCTAAAATTTTATCGGGGTGAACATAGTGCTCCACGCGATGGCCGGCGCGGGCAATATATTTGATATTCGAAGAATCGCTCGCCAAGCTCGCGCCGATCATAATTCCGGCCGTGATGCAGACGAATGCCGTTACTCCCAGAATAATCAGAAAAGAAAAGACCGGCTTCATTATTTAGTGTGGAAATGGGAATCTTTAAATTTGCGATATGCCTCGCGTGATTTTTTGATGCCGATGACTGACAGATGGATAAGGGATGAAAGACCCAGGAATGACAGAAATATGTTCATGGAATACATGGTTTATATTTGCACCCGGTCCGGTTTGAACCAGACCAGATTCTTTTTGCGCAGGACAACTTCTTTGATGCCCTGCTCAATCAGGATGTATGCGTTAATATACATTAAAAACATATAAGTAAACGGCGCCAGCATCAGATCGGGCCGCGATTCGAAATATGCCGCAAGGATTCCGTACAACACAGCGTTAAACAGATATGGAATAAAGAACAACAGCGCAAGTTTGAGATTAATCAGCGGCAGCACGAATAGCATCATGGGCAGGATAACGCCCTCGATATAAATAAGAGAAAGTTCCAACGCGCTGGCCGGACGCGTAATGACATCGAAATGTTTGAGGAGGTTCTGCCAGCCGCCGCCATACCACCGGCGCAGCTGATTGCGATAAGCGTGAAGATTTGCCGGATCCTGGGTATTTACGACGGCCTTGCGATTGTAGCCGATCTTATACCCTGCTTTGTGAATCTTATATGTAAAATCCAAATCCTCGGTGATAGTATCGTGATCAAACGTACAGTATTGGCGGAAAATATCGGTTCGGAAGGCCGCTGCCGCGCCAGGGATGACGAACATGAACCCGATGTAGTTCTGGGCCAATTTATGGATATTCTGGCTGATCGAATACTCAAAGGCGCGGCAGCGGGTCAGCCAATTATATTTCATGCTCCGCACATAGCCCGATGCGGCGCCAACCGTGGGGTCTTTGAATTCTTTGATGATCTCCTCGATGAACTGCGGATCCAGAACTGTATCGGCATCGGTGGTTACCATAATGTCGCCGGTTACAAACTGCAAGCCGTATTCTTGGGCGCTGGATTTGTTGCCGGTGTTCTTGGGCGTGCGGAGAACTGTAATCCGATCGATATACTGGGCAAGAATCTCCGGGGTTTTATCTTTGCTGCAATCGTCCACAAAAACAATCTGATCGGCCGGAAGCGTCTGATTCAGACAGGACAAAACACACTTCTCAACCATCGCTTCCTCGTTATAACAAGGAATCAGTATGGAAATCTTTGGTTTTTTGACTTTTGAGGACGCCACGGATCGGATATTTACAAAATAAATAGGCGGTTAAACCGCCTTATTTACTATCGCAAAATCCCGATTTTGTCAACTATTTCGCGGACTTCGTGAAATCGTAGACAAAGAAAGAAATCATCGAAACGGCAAAGCAAAGAGCCCCAAACGTATCCTCCCGCGGCCACGACGCAAAGTGTGTCAACGGCAGCGACAAGGTCTCCGGATGCGTAGACGCATTGGCTGCGATATATACCCACCCGAACAACCCAAACCAGAATAAAGTCTTGGATAGGGAGTGAATGAATCTCATTTTCATATTATTTGGCAAGCACTTGCTCAAGAGCATCGTATGCCGGCTTTTTGCTTCCATCATACCGTACTAAGCCAAAGAAATTTTCAATTGAGTTTGAGGCTGTGCCGGTATCCTTGTAAGTAAAGAAGAAGAGCGGCCCTGCCCACGAATAACCTTGCGCCAAGCGGGCAGCGTCAGTTACCATTTTGGCTTGCAAGTCTTCAGTCACATGATCAGGGCTTTGATATAAACGGGCATCATCAACAGAAGCCGTAATTCCGGGCCCATTAGTTGGCGCCCCGAATTCAGTCAGCCAAATCTTTTTTGAAGAATCTCCGTTGGCAGACATAATTCCTCTTAAACTTGGGTTTGTATCATTCATTTGAGACCAAGCATTCCATGCTTGGGTATACGACGGCAACGCCGGATAGGAATACGGATGGAATCCTACCCCATCGAAAAATATTTTACCGCCGTCTTGATACAGCTCGCTTAAGAAATCTATCGGTGCGATATCTCCATTCTGCGTTGCC
>DASZRH010000049.1:0-5437 GCA_035549275.1 Minisyncoccota bacterium
AACTGTTCTTCAAACCGTTTTTTCTGAATTGCCTGGTCGGCAGGGTCAGGAGTGCGATAGTAGTCGAGGCCAATCTCCCCCATTCCGACAACCTTGGGCATCTGCAACAGAGTTTCATATTGGGCTGGGTCAAAAACTTCATGCAAATTATCATTGGGATGAAGGCCTACCGTCGACCACAGATGTTCGTGTTTTTGAGCAAGCTCGATTCCCGCGCGGGAACTTTCAAAATCCACGCCGATGCAAATCATGCTGACGCCCGCGCCGAAGGCGCGGGCGATCATCTCCTCTCGATCAGTGTCATATTGTGCCATCTGGGGATGACAATGTGAGTCGATAATTTGCATATGCAGTCGGATTTTAATACCATACCTCCAGCTCCTATGACGATTGTAGCTGCCGCATATCTATTTCCGGCGATTGTAGTCTGCTTGCTCAAATGCTATGTCGATGGCCGAGGAATTCTTTCCATGATCGGAGAATTCACCGGAGATATCATCGCCTTCTATCGAGCTGGAATGGCCACGCGCATGTTCTTTTGTGTCTACGTTGCGGTTACTCTTTTGCTCTGCCATCTCATTATCTCGACCCTTAAGGGCATCTTCTGGCCAATTACCGTCGGCTCCATGGTAGTTCGCTTCAGGGCCCTGAAAGAAAGCCTCCTACAGGCGCGGGAATAACCCCTCGCCTTTTTTGATAAGAAACTTATAGCCGTCAATCTGCGGAATTACCGGCTCGGCTCCAAACGTCTCCCGAATTCGATTCACGGTATCCGGCATAAATGATTCAAGCATATTCGCAATGCGATACACAAGAAACACCGCGTTGGTCATCACCGTCAAGAATTCCGACGCATTTTCTTTGACCAACGACCATGGTTTTTTGTCGTTAATATACGCGTTTGCCGCTCCAATCAATGCCCACACATCCGCAAGCGCCTCATGAAGTTTGAAAGAACCGATGTGTTCGTCATATTTTTTCTGAATTTCTTCAACGGTGCCGATAAGTTCTTTATCTATGATTGAAGCATTGTAGATCAACTCACCGTCCATGTTGCCGTCAATCAGCGTCGCCACACGCTGGACCAGGTTGCCAAGACCATTGGCTAAGTCGCCATTGTAACGTTCGACTAATTTTTTCTCGGAAAAATCGCCGTCCTCGCCCGACGGAATCTCCCGCAGCAGAAAATAGCGGACGGCATCCAGACCGTATTTTTGAACGATAGGAAATGGGTCCACGACATTGCCCAGGGACTTGGAAATTTTCTGGCCATCTACGCCGACAAAGCCGTGAATCAAAATCTGTTTGGAATTCGGCAGGCCGGCTGACATGAGCATCGCCTGCCAAATTGCAGACTGTTGGCGCAGATTGTCCTTGCCGGCGATCTGAACCGCATTGGATTCGGCCGCCGTGCCCCAGAAATCCTCAAAATGCTTTTTGTTT
This sequence comes from Minisyncoccota bacterium, assembly GCA_035549275.1. Taxonomy (GTDB): domain Bacteria; phylum Patescibacteriota; class Minisyncoccia; order 2-02-FULL-40-12; family GWA2-44-9; genus 2-01-FULL-49-17. The sequence continues at coordinate 1,444 of DASZRH010000049.1, forward strand.
TCGGGCCAGCCGAGGGTAGAGATATAATTGACGAGAGCATCGAACCAGACGTACATCACCTGCTTTTCATCGCCCGGGACCGGCACGCCCCACGGCATTTTTTCCTTGAGCCGCGAAATACTGAAATCGCGAAGTCCGGATTCGACGAAACTTTTGATCTCATTGAACCGAAACTCCGGCAGTACGAAATCGGGATGATCTTTGTAGAATTTCAGGAGCGGCTTCTGGAATTTCGAGAATTTGAAAAAATAGTTTTCTTCTTCGATTTCCTCGATAAGCAGATTCGGGTGCAGAGCACAGCGGCCGTTCTCAAGTTCTGAATCCGTTTTTTCAAGCTCGCAGCCGATGCAATATTTTGTCTTGTATGCCGCGCGATAGATATCGCCGTTCTGAAGGCAGCGATCCCAGAACTCCCGAGCCGCGGCTTGATGCCGCGGCTCGGTCGTGCGGATAAAATTCGTCGTGCTGATGTTGAGCGCTTTCAAAAGCTTCTCGAATTTCGCCGCATATTCATCGACGTATGTCTGCGGGTCCTGGCCGGCTTCCAATGCTTTGCGATATATCTTGATGCCGTGTTCATCGGTACCCATGTTAAACACGACCTCTTCTCCCCGCGCGCGGTGGTAGCGGGCAATCACGTCAGCTTGAACTAATTCCAAGGCGAACCCGATATGCGGATCGGCATTCACGTACGGCAAGGTGGTGGTGATGTAGAAAGTTTTTTTGTCCATTATTGCGGCGCGATGACGACAACGAATTCGCCGAGCAGGTTATTCTTGTTGGCCTGGATTTTAGCATCGACATCGGCAAGCGTGCCCCGATAAACAGTTTCGAACTGCTTGGTCAGCTCGCGAGCGACGATCAGCTTGCGATGGCCGATCTTGGCGATCGAATCCAGTTCTTTCAGCGTTTTCAGAATGCGATGCTTGGATTCGTAGAATACCACGGTTTCTTCGGTCGTGCCAACGCGTTCAAAAAACGTCTTCCGGCCTTTTTTGTGCGGCGGAAAACCGAGAAACAAAAACCTGTCGCTTGGGAATCCGCTGATCGAGAGCGCGGCGACGGCCGCGTTCGGGCCCGGAATCGGCACAATCACCTCGTGCGGCAGTTCCTTCAAAATTTCCTGGATCAGATAATTGCCAGGGTCATTCACGCCGGGCGTGCCCGCATCTGAAACCAAGGCCACTTTTTTGCCCGACTGGAGTAAGGCAATAATCTTTTCGATCGTGTGCTCGCCAGAATGCTGATGGTACGAAAGAATTTCTTTTTTGATGTTGTAGTGATCCAGGAGTTGGCGCGTAACGCGGGTATCTTCGGCGAGAATTACGTCCGCATTGGTAAGGACGTGGATAGCCCGAAGCGTAATGTCGGAGAGATTGCCGATCGGCGTCGCGACGATGGAAAGCATGGCCTAAGAGCTGCTGCGGCGGGATTCTTTCTGCCGCGCAACGTCATCAAGCATTTCAACGATAATCGTGGCCACAGGCACCGCCAAAATCATACCTGGAATCCCGGCCAGCGTTTGGCCGACCAGCAAGGCGATGATAACCACGACCGGATTGAGATTGAGCGTCTTGCCGAGAATCAGTGGCACCAAGAGATGGTTTTCAATCTGCTGGACGACGACATACAGAACAATCACCCAAAGGCCCAATGACGGCGATTGCAGAAATGCGAGAAACGCTGCCGGAATGGCGCCGAGCACCGGGCCAACCATCGGCACCAATTCCAAGACCATCATCAGCAGACTCAAGATCAGCGCGAATTTAATGTTTAACAGCGACAACCCGATATAGACCATCAGGCCGACGATGAGACCGAGCAACAGCTGGCCCTGGAACCATTTGCCGACTTTCTTTTCGACGCGCTTCCAGAGGCCGGTCACATAGCTTTCGTACTGCTCCGGCACCACCGAACCCAAAAAGGTTTCGATGCCTTTGCGCGTGACCGACAGATAGAATGAAATAACGAGAATGGCAAAGAACGAAAAGACGCCGCCGAAGATGCTGACGATCAGGCCGACGATGGATTGCGAGGCCTGCTGGAGATACGAGGAGAATCCTTCGAGAATGTTTTCGATTTCATTCAAGAAATCAAAATACTGAGGCGAAGAATTTTGGACGTGTTCCAGGGAGCCGACCACCTTCTGAACGAATTCCGGCAACGCCGTTGTGAGCCGGCTTATATCGTCGGAGATGTACGGCACGATCAGCGATGAGACGAAGACCGCCAAACCGAGCACGGTCAGATACAGCAGCAGGACGCCGAGAATACGGGGAAACTTTTTCTCATCAAGCCAGTTGGCAAACGGCGAAATGGCCGATGCGAGTACGAGCGCAAACAAAAAGATGATGATTACTTCTTTGAGGGCATACAGGAACACGAAGAGCAGCACAATCAAAATTGTGCGGAGAATGCTGCTGGTCGAAATATCGAGCTGAAGGCGTTCGGAGGCCATTTAGGAAAGCGTTAGCAATTTCTTGAACGGTTCGGAATCTTTGAACGGGCCGATCAGAGCAAGATTGAGGCGATCATCGCGGAATATCTCGCCGGCAATGGTCTTAATTTCCTCGGCCGTAACTGCTTTAATTTTAGCCAATTCTTCTTCGGGGGTCAAAACGCGGCCCTCGAACAGAACTGGGCCGGCGTAGGCTTGGGCGACCGAACGCGAGTTTTCAAGCATAATGGCGAGACTGCCTTCGGTTTTGTCCTTGGCCTTCTGTAGTTCTTCATCAGTCACTCCCCCGTCGCGAATCTTCTTGATCTCTTCGACGATGACTTTGATGGCATCGAAGACTTTCTCATTGTTGACGCCAGCATTGCAGGTAAATAATCCCGTGTCAGTATATTCGTCGGCCGACGCGCCGACATAGTACGCCAGGCCCCGCTTGTCGCGGACTTCCTGGAAAAGCCGCGAGCTCATACCGCCCCCAAGAATGGATGCTAGCACGCCGAGCGGATATTTGCGGCTGTCGTGCATGTGGACACCGCGGAATCCAAGAATGAAATGGGTCTGATCGGTTTGCTTGAATTGAATCTTGAGCTGGGGTTCGGATTGCTGCTCCACGACCGGCAGTTTGGAAACTTTTTCTGCTTGGCGGATAGCTTTAAAATACGATTCGGTTTTGGTTTTGATCTCTTCGGGATCGATATTGCCTGCGACCGCGACCACCGTGTTGGACGCGATATAGTGAGTAGTGAAATAGTCGACGAATTGCTGGCGGGTAAGTTTATTGATGATCTCTTTTTCTCCCGCGATGTCCCAGCCGGCCGGCTGGTCGCCGTATAACAAACGCTCAAAGACTTCTTCGACGTGCCGCTGGGGCAAGTCCTGATACATGTTGATCTCTTCGATGATGACGCCCCGCTCGCGATCGATTTCTTCCTGATCCAGACGTGAGTTCAAGAAAATGTCGAAGACCACATCCATGACTTCAGAAAGTTTGGACGAGCTGGCCCGGGCGTAGTAGCCGGTGTATTCTTTGCCGGTGAAGGCATTGAAGTCGGCGCCGATACCTTCGAGTTCTTTGGCGATCTGGAGCTTATCTGGACGCTTGGCAGTGCCCTTGAACATCATGTGCTCAAGGAAATGAGAGATGCCGTTGATGTCTTTGGTCTCGTATTTGGAACCCGTTCCGACCAGCACCAAAACCGTAACGGTTTTGGTGCTTTCCATCGGCACCGCTACAAGCCGCAGGCCGGAGTCGAAAGTATACAACTTATGCGGGAATACGGAATTGGGAGGATTCATGTGTGAGTTAATTATATAGTATAGTCGAAATAGGAACCAACGTGTGTCGGCGGGTGGATTTGAACCACCGACCTGAGCGTTATGAATGCTCCGCTCTAACCCCTGAGCTACGCCGACATTTGGATTTGAAATTATTTTACGCCATTTTCTTGATTATTTCAATGATTCTGGTACAATGAGGACACATTCGATCGCGGGGTAGCGCAGCGGTAGCGTGCTGGGCTCATAACCCAGAGGTCGTGG